>NZ_LZDG02000048.1:0-247185 GCF_001672555.2 Pseudomonas sp. AU11447
CTACGGGCAACTGATCATCATGGTGGTGTACCTGCCGATCTTCGCCCTCACCGGCGTCGAGGGGAAAATGTTCCACCCGATGGCCTTCACCGTGGTGCTGGCGTTGCTGGGCGCGATGATCCTCTCGGTGACCTTCGTGCCGGCGGCCATCGCGCTGTTCATCACCGGCAAGGTGAAGGAAGAGGAAAACCTGCTCATGCGTGGCGCGCGCCGCGCCTATGAACCGGTGCTGGACTGGGTGATGGCGCGCCGCGCGCTGGTGTTCGCCTGCGCCGCGGTGCTGGTGCTGCTCTCCGGCCTGCTGGCCAGCCGCATGGGCAGCGAGTTCGTGCCCAGCCTGGGCGAGGGCGACTTCGCCCTGCAATCGCTGCGCACGCCGGGCACCAGCCTCTCGCAATCGGTGGCCATGCAGGAGGCCCTGGAGCGCCAGGTGCTGGACAAGGTGCCGGAGGTGCAACGCATGTTCAGCCGCACCGGCACTGCGGAGATCGCTTCCGACCCGATGCCGCCGAATATCTCCGACGCCTACGTGATGTTGAAACCCAAGGAGCAGTGGCCCGATCCGAAGAAGAGCCGCGCGCAGCTGGAAGCGGAAATCCAGGAAGCCGCCAACGACGTGCCGGGCAGCGCCTATGAGCTGTCGCAACCGATCCAGCTGCGCTTCAACGAGCTGATTTCCGGGGTGCGCAGCGACGTGGCGGTGAAGGTCTTCGGCGACGACATGGAGGTCCTGAACCAGACCGCCGAGCAGATCGCCGGCGTGCTGCGCCAGGTGCAGGGCTCGTCCGAGGTGAAGGTCGAGCAGACCAGCGGCCTGCCGGTGCTCACCGTGAACATCGACCGCCAGCGTGCCGCGCGTTACGGGCTGAATGTCGGCGACATCCAGGACAACGTCTCCGTGGCCATCGGTGGCCGCGAGGCGGGTACGCTGTTCGAGGGCGACCGCCGCTTCGACCTGATCGTGCGCCTGCCGGAAAGCCTGCGCAGCGACATCGACGCCCTGTCGCGCATGCTCATCCCGGTGCCGGCCCCGGCCAATGCCACGGATTCGCGAATCGGCTTCATCACCCTGGGCGAAGTGGCACGCCTGGAACTGGTGCAGGGGCCGAACCAGGTCAGCCGCGAGAACGGCAAGCGCCTGGTGGTCGTGAGCGCCAACGTGCGCGGGCGGGATATCGGTTCGTTCGTCGCCGAGGCGAGCGGCAACATCGAGCAGCAGGTGAAGCTGCAGGCCGGCTACTGGACGACCTGGGGCGGCCAGTTCGAGCAGTTGCAGTCGGCGGCGCAGCGTTTGCAGATCGTGGTGCCGGTGGCCCTGTTGCTGGTGTTCACGTTGCTGCTGATGATGTTCAACAACGTGCGCGACGGGCTGGTGGTTTTCACCGGGATTCCCTTTGCCCTCACCGGTGGCGTGGTCGCGCTGTGGCTGCGGGATATCCCGCTGTCGATCTCGGCAGGCGTCGGTTTCATCGCGCTGTCCGGCGTTGCGGTACTCAATGGCCTGGTGATGATCTCCTTCATCCGCAGCCTGCGGGAGGAGGGGCGTGGCCTCGACGCGGCGATCCGCGAGGGAGCACTGACCCGCTTGCGCCCGGTACTGATGACAGCGCTGGTGGCCTCGCTGGGCTTCGTGCCCATGGCCCTGGCCACCGGCACGGGTGCGGAAGTGCAGCGGCCGCTGGCGACCGTGGTGATCGGCGGCATCCTCTCATCGACCACGTTGACGCTGCTGGTGCTGCCGGCGTTTTATCGGTGGATGCATCGGCGGGATGAGGATGCCCGGGTGCAGCGGGAGGGAACTGGCCTCGGCCGCTAGCGAGCCGGGCGGATGTACGGTCGGGAAATGCTCTGAACTATCCCGGCCTGGGTGTTTCCATCGATGGAGCGTCCGCCACTCCGACGCTCTGTCCGGCAGAGGGGTGGCAGCGGCTCTGGCCGCCTGCCTGTGCCCCGAGCCACCAGCGTACAGGGGCAGTACTGTCCCGGGAGATGCAGCGTGAAAGAGGAAATTGTACCCGAGCCTCGGCCGGGGCCGATCGCCGAGCACGACAAGCCGGGCGAAAGACCGCCCAGGACACCAGTGCGCAAGGACGAGCCTGATCCTGCGCGTCCAGGCCCCGTGATCGAAGAGCCTCATGAGGAAAACGACCGCCCGGAGGACGATTCGAAGGATCGGCGGTAACCGTCGCGGATGCCTGGTGTGGGGCCCTGAAAATGCCCGCCCCAGGCATCGCACGGATCAATCCCCCTGTGTCGGCCCGCCAGCGCTCGGAGGTCATTTCCAGCGCTACCGCTCGCCCTCTCCTTAGCAGTCGGAGACGTGCTCTCTGTCGGTTGTCCACCCGTGCGCCCGGCTGCCGAGGCGGGCGGCAGTCTTCCAGCCTATTCATCGCTCCAAATGGAGCAACGAACTCCGCGCAGCGATTCCGGCCCATTTCTGGGCGATTGCTTCTATTGACCTCAGGCTAGGTTGAGGTTTTAGAGTCCGGCCCGAACCTTTGCGCAGTGGCGAATTCACCCCTGCGCAAAAGCACACTGGACAGGCAGGCGCCGGGGAGACGTTCGATGAACATCATGATTGTGGGCGCGAGCCGGGGGCTGGGCCGCGCGCTGGCCGAGGGTCTGGGACGGCCGGGCGATAGCGTGGTGGGCGTATCGCGCAGGCGGCCGGAGTCATTGGCGGCCGCTGAAGGCGTCCAGCTCGAGTGGATCGAAGCCGACCTGTCGGTCGCCGGAGAGGCCGCATCAGCCATCGAAGCCCAGGCGCCTGCCGAGCTGGATGTATTGATCTGCAATGTCGGCATCTGGGAAGAGGAGGCCTTCAGCGAAGGCTATTGCTTCCTCACCGATTCCGACGAGTCCATCGGCAGGCTGGTCGACGTGAACATCACCGCCACTCTGTTCCTGCTCAGGCGCCTGGTTCCCAGGCTGCTGGACTCGTCACGGCCGCAACTGATCCTGACCGGGTCGACATCCGGCTTGCGCCAGAGCGGACGTCCCGAGGTGACCTTCGGTGCTTCGAAGTTTGCTCTCAATGGCATGGCCGATGCGCTGCGCGAGGGCTTCAGGGACAGCAGGCTGGCGGTGAGCGTGCTCCAGCTGGGTTACCTGAACACCGATGATCCGCTGACCACGCCCCTGGCGGATGCTGCTCGCCGAGGAGGAGGCCATCAGGTTCCAGTGCATGATGTGGTGCGAATGGTCGATGCGTTGTTGCAGCTTTCGGGAGCTTCGTTCGTCCGCGAACTGGTCCTGCCGGCGATTCGAGACGAGCGCTTCTGACATCGCACCCTCCAGGCTCCACGAAAAAAAGGCGCCCTTGCGGGCGCCGAGGGTTCCTCTTCCTCCAAAGGGGCACGTGGAGCGCCAGGAAGTGGAGCAGTCTTGCGGGGGAAATCATCACCAGAAGCCTTGGGGGGCGGTGATGCCTTCCGTTATACCCAGGGGCGCCTAACGGCAGGCTGATGCGCAGCTGACAATTCCGTCATCCGCCTGCCAGGCGCCGGCCTTACAGCACGGCCAGCGGGTATTCGATGATCAGCCGCACTTCGTCCAGGTCCGATTCGAAGGCGGTGGCGCGGGTCGTCGCCTGGCGTACGCGCAGCGACAGGTCCTTGAGCTGGCCTTCCTGGAATACGTACTTGGCCTCGATGTCGCGCTCCCAGCGTTTCTGGTCGGTCAGCGGGTCGCCGTTGTCGTCGCGGCGCATGTACACGGCGTTGGCATTGGAGTAGTCGGCGTCGGTACCGCGTGCGTAGCGGGTCATGAAGCTCAGGCCGGGCACGCCGTAGGTGGCCATGTCGAGGTCGTAGCGGACCATCCAGGAGCGCTCCTTCGGCGAGTTGAAGTCGCTGTACTGGATGGAGTTGTCGAGGTAGATCGAGTCGGCCTGGCGCAGGTAGTCGAAGTCGTTGTTGCCGTTGTTGCGCTGGTGGCTGACGGCGATGCGGTGGGCGCCGAAGTGCACGCCGGCGCTGGCGCTCCAGATATTGGTGTTGAACTCGCCGAGCAGCTCGCGCCCCTCGTCCTGCGACTTGTAGTAGTTGAACCCGCCGAACAGCTCCACTGCCTCGCTGAGCGGGAAGTTCAACGCAGTGCCGAAGTAGTACTGGTTCCAGGCGTCCTTCAGGCGGCTGCTGTAGAGGCTGACGCTGGCATTGTCATTGATCGCGTAGTCACCGCCGCCGTAGGCAAGCCAGGACGAATCCACCGGGCCGGCGTAGAAGGTGGCGAAGCCGTCGTCCATCTGCCGTGATTGCGGCTGGCTCATGGAGTGCAGGCGGCCACCCTGCAGGGTCAGGCCTTCGAGGCTGGTGTTCTGCAGGGTGAAACCACGGAAGGATTCGGGCAGCAGGCGCGAGTCGCCGTAGTGCACCACGGGTGTCTCCGGGAACACGTCGCCGACCTTCAGCACCGTGTCCCACAGGCGCACCTTGGCCGCGCCGCCGGCCTTGGAGTAGTCGCTTTCGGTGCGCCCGTCGTTGTCGGTGGGCAATACGTCCACCGAGCTGCCCGCGCCGTTGCGGCCGGCGCCGGTATCGAGCTGGAAGCCGAGCATGGCGAAGGCGTCCACCCCGACGCCGACCGTGCCCTGGGTGAAGCCGGATTCGAACCTGCCGATGATCCCGTGGGCCCAGACTTCCGAGTAGCCGTTGCCGCGCGGCGGTACGGACTGGCCATGGCGGGCGTCGCGGTTGAAGTAGAGGTTGCGGTTGAGGATTTCCAGGCTGGCGCCTTCGATGAAGCCTTCGGGCTTCTCTTCGGTTGTCGCTTCTGCGAAGACGGTCGGCGATGCGACGCCCAGTGCCAGCAGCGAAGCCGCCAGCGGGAATTTGCGTCGGTATTTTCGAGGCGTGCGATACATGAATGTGCTCCTAAGGGCAGGATGGTCGGTTACCGCCTGCTGTTGTTGTTTTCGCCCAGGCGTGGCGAGGGCCACGGGCATCGTGTAGGAGCGTGGATAACGAGCCGGTGAGCGGCGGATGACAAATCTGTCAGCCAGCGGCGGGGCAGCGCTGGCAGGCAAACCGATGTCGGAACCAGGCAATCGTTCCTGGCGGTCGATGCCTAGGGTGGCGAACCCTCACCGAAACGATCTGGAGCCGACATGTCCGATTTCATTACCGTGCTGCGCGACACCTGCCCGACGCCCGTGCTGGATGCCACCAAGTGGCAGCGCATCGGCGGCGACCCGCACACCGTCAACCTCAATGCCTACCTGTCGGCGGACGGCAGCAAGATCATGGGCACCTGGATCTGCACCCCCGGCAAGTTCCAGGTGAACTACGAGAAGTGGGAGTACTGCCATTTCCTCGACGGCTACTGCGTCATCACCCCCGAGGGCGAGCAGCCAATCCATCTGCGCGCCGGCGATGTATTCGTTATCGAGCCGGGCATGAAGGGCACCTGGGAAGTGGTGGAGACGGTGCGCAAGTACTTCGTCTTCGCCTGACCAGGCGGGTATGAAAAAGGGAGCCGACAGGCTCCCTTTCTGCGTTCCGGGCGACTTACTGCGGGCCGTCGCTGACCGACCAGCTGGCCGCCGATACATAGGGCGCCAGCGCCAGTTCGCCGACCAGGGCTTCCAGCAGGCTGTCCTTGTCGCTGGGGGCGAGTACCAGCGCGGCCACTTCCACTTCGCCGCCGGTCTTGCGCGCGTGGCTCTCCAGGCTTTGCAGGGCCAGGCCGTTGGCACTCAGGCGGCGCAGCAGGGTGGAGCGCACCAGCGCTTCCTGGTGAGCCTCGGTGACGGCCTCGACCGTGTAGTAGCGCTCGCTGCTCGGTTCTATCGGCGCGTGACGCTGGATCCAGCGTGTCACCGAGGGCAGCGTCAGGTTGCACAGCACGATCAGCAATGTGGCGACCAGCGCTGCCGCGAGGAAGCCGCTGCCGGCCAGCACGCCTACCGCCCCGGTGCACCAGACCGTCGCCGCGGTGCTCAGGCCGCGCACGCTGAGGCCGTCGCGCATGATCACGCCGGCGCCGAGGAAGCCGATGCCGGTGACCACCTGCGCCGACATGCGCACCACCTGGTCTTCCGCGCCCATGAGGAAGGGCAGGGTGGCGAAGGTAGCGGCGCCGAGCGAGACCAGCCCGTGGGTGGCGACCCCGGTGAAACGCTGGCGCCACTGGCGCTCCATGCCGATCAGCGCGCCGAAGCAGAGCGCTGCGAAGAGGTCGAGGATGATGTCGAAGTACATGCCGTGGTGCTCCGCGCCGGCCTTGCGCCGGCGCCCGTGGGAGGGGGCGTGCCCCTGCGATGGTTGAAGATGCGGCCAGTCTACCGGGGCGCGCGGTGTTGCAGGCTGATGTTGCGCAGGGTGGCAGCAGCCTGAAGGAACTTGGGCGCGCCTGGTTCTTGCTCGCGAATGCTGCTGCCGGCGACTCCGGCGTTGAGCGGTTCGCGAGCAAGCTCGCTCCTGCAGAAGCGCGACGTGGCGGATGCGACCGGTTTGGGCGATCAGGTGAGGAATAGGTACAGTGGCGGTCCCTTTCACTGGACGAGAGTTGGCAAGATGGTCACCTGTTACCTGCGCTACGTGCTGGACCCGTACAAGCTCAAGGAATTCGAACACTATGGCCGGTTGTGGATCGCGCTGGTGGAACGCTTCGGCGGCCAGCACCACGGCTACTTCCTGCCCTCCGAAGGGGCCAGCAACATTGCCCTGGCGATGTTCACCTTCCCCAGCCTGGCCGACTACGAGCGCTACCGGCAGCAATCCATGGACGATGCCGAGTGCCAGGCCGCGTTCCGCTACGCCGAGGAAACCCGCTGCATCCTCAGTTACGAGCGGAGCTTCTTCCGGCCGGTGTTCGGCGGCTGAGTGGCCGCCGTGGTTCACCAAGCTGTGCGGACAAAGTCCGCCGGCGGAGGAGCAGCATCGTAGGGCGCATAACGCCGGAGGCGGTATCCGCCATGGCGGCGGATAACCCGTTCCGGGTTATGCGCCCTACGTGGAGCGGAACCAGGGTGGTGGATCAGCGCTGCGCCGTTACCTCGCCGCTCCAGCCACCGCCGAGGGCGCGGAACAGGTCCACCAGCGCAATCTGCCGCTGGGTGCTGGTCTCGATGTAGGCCGACTCGTTGACGAAGTTGCTGCGCTGCGCGTCGAGGTAGCGCAGGTGGCTGTCCACGCCGCCTTCGTAGCGCGCCTTGGCCAGCTTCAGCGTCTCGTTGGTGGTGTTGGCCAGTGCGCGGCGCGCTGCCTCCTCGCGGCGCAGGGTGTCGGTCGCCGCGAGCGCGTCGGCGACTTCGCGGAACGCCGTCTGGATGGTGCCTTCGTAGGCGGCCACGGCGGAGTCCTTGCGCACCTTGGCCAGGTCGAGATTGGCACTGTTGCGCCCCGCGTCGAAGATCGGTAGCGACAGGGTCGGCACGAAGCTCCACGACCGCGAACCGCCGTCGAACAACCCGGACATTTCCGCGCTGGACGTACCGAAGCTGCCGGTCAGGCTGATACGCGGGAAGAACGCCGCGCGGGCTGCACCGATGTCGGCGTTGCGCGCCTTGAGCACGTGCTCCGCGGCGAGGATGTCCGGGCGCCGCTCGATCAGCTCCGATGGTGTGCCGGGGGCGATGTCCTGGATCAGCATGGGCTTGTCCTGCGGCAGCTGCGGGATGCGCTTGGCCGCATCGGCGGTACCGAGCAGCAGCACCAGGGCATTGAGCGCCTGCTGTTTCTGCCGGGCATTGCTTTCCAGCTCGGCGCGCGACTGCTCGACCAGCCCCAGCGCTTCCTGGTAGTCCAGCGCGGTGGCCGCACCCGCCGAGCGCCGCTGGCTGATCAGGCCGAGCGAATCCTCGCGGCTGGCCAGGGTCTGCTCGGTGAGCTGCAGGCGGCGCTGCGCACCGTCATAGGTGAGATAGGCCTGGCTGACCTCGGCGATCAACGCGATTTGCGCGCTGCGGGCGGCTGCCTCGGTGGAGAGGTATTGCTCCAGCGCGGCGTCGGTCAGGCTCTTCACCCGGCCGAACAGGTCCAGCTCGTACTCGGGCAGCGCGAGGCCGACCTGATAGCTGCTGCTCACCGCCGAGCTGCCGGTGTTGGACAGATCACCCGGCAGCCGCTGGCGATTGCCGTTGGCCGCGGCGTTCAGCCCCGGCACGCGGTCGGCGCGCTGGATGCGGTATTGCGCGCGGGCCTGTTCGATGTCCAGCAGGGTCTGGCGCAGCGAGCGGTTGTTGTCCAGGGCGACGCCCACCAGATTGCGCAGCTCGCTGTCGACGATGAAGGTTTGCCAGTCGAGGTTGCTGGCGGCCTGGCCGGTCTTCGCGGCGGGGCTGTTCCAGCTCGACGCCACCGGTGCTTCGGGGCGTTCGTAGGTGGGCGCCATCGAGCAGCCGGCCAGGCTCAGCGCCAGCAGCAAGGCGCTGGCGGGTTTATGCAGGGCGGTCATTGCGCGACCTCCGACGGTTGTTGCGCAGGTTTAGGTTGGCGACGCAGCAGCGACAGCAGCCAGACGAAGCAGATGGGCACGAAAATCACCCCCAGCAGCGTGGCGCTGAGCATCCCGCCGATCACCCCGGTACCCAGGGCGCGCTGGCTCGCCGCGCCGGCGCCGCTGGCGACCACCAGCGGCACCACGCCGAGGATGAAGGCCATGGAGGTCATGATGATCGGGCGGAAGCGCAGGCGCGCGGCCTGGATGGCGGCGTCGCGCAGGCTGTGGCCCTGTTCCCAGAGCTCCTTGGCGAATTCGACGATGAGGATCGCGTTCTTCGCCGCGAGGCCGATGACGGTGATCAGGCCGACCTTGAAGTACACGTCGTTGGGCAACCCGGTGACCGTCACCGCCAATACCGCGCCGAGGGCGCCGATGGGCACGATGAGCATCACCGACAGCGGGATCGCCCAGCTCTCGTAGAGCGCCACCAGCAGCAGGAACACTACGAGGATGGCGAGGGCGAACAGCTGGCTGGCCTGGCCGCTGGCGACCTTCTCCTGGTAGGACAGGCCAGTCCACTCGTAGCCGATGCCGGCCGGCAGCTCGGAGGCCAGGCGCTGCATCTCGGCCATGGCTTCGCCGGTACTCACCCCCGGTGCGGCGTCGCCGGCGATACGGATCGACGGATAACCGTTGTAGCGCGCCAGCTGCACCGGGCCTTCTTCCCAGCGGGTGCTGACGAAGGCGGACAGCGGCACCAGCTCGCCGCTGGTATTGGGCACGTAGAGCTTGAGCACGGCTTCCGGGGTCATCCGGTCACCCTGTTCGGCCTGCACCACCACGCGCTGCTGGCGGCCGGCGTTGGCGAAGTCGTTGATCACCGAGGAGCCGAAGGCAGTGGACAGCGCACTGCTGATGGACTCGAAACTGACGCCCAGGGTGCGCGCCTTCTCGCGGTCGATTTCGACGCGCAGCTGGGGTGCCTCGGCGAGGCCTTCCATCATCGCGTAGAGGATCTTCGGGTTGCCGTTGGCCTGTCCGAGCAACTGGTCGCGGGCCGCCAGCAGTGCCTCGCGGCCGAGGCCGGCGCGGTCCTGCAGGCGCAGCGAGAAGCCGCCGGAGTTGCCCAGGCCGTCGATCGGCGGCGGGGTCACGGCCATGATCGCGCCGTCGCTGATGCCGGCGAAACGCTCGTTCACCGCGGCGGTTTCCGCTTCGGCGGACTGCGACTGGTCGCGCACGGACCAGTCCTTCAGGGTCGGGAAGGCCAGCGCGGCGTTCTCGCCCATGCCGGAGAAGCTGAAACCCATCACCAGGAAGGACGAGGCCACGGCCTCACGCGAAGCGAGGAACTTCTCCAGCTCCTGCCCGGTGACGTCGGCCCGCGCGCGGGTGGCGCCCGGCGGCAGCTGGATGTCGACGATCATGTAGCCCTGGTCTTCCACCGGCACGAAGGATTCCGGCAGGCGCAGGTAGCTGTAGCCGAGCAGGGCGAGGATGCCGGCGTAGATCAGCATGTAGCGCCCGGCGCGTTTCACCAGCGCGCTGTTGAGCCGCGTGTAGCGCTCGGTCAGGCGCGTGAAGCCACGGTTGAAGGCGCCGAAGAAGCCGCGCTTCTCGTGATGGCCCGCCGGGATCGGCTTGAGCAGCGTGGCGCACAGCGCCGGGGTGAAGGTCAGGGCGAGGAAGCCGGAGAACAGGATCGACACCGCCAGCGACAGGGAGAACTGCTGGTAGATGACGCCCACCGAGCCGGCCATGAAGGCCAGGGGCAGGAACACCGCCGAGAGCACCAGGGTGATGCCGATGATCGCACCGGAGACCTGGCCCATCGCCTTGACCGTGGCCTTCGCCGGGGACAGGCCTTCCTCGGCCATGATCCGCTCGACGTTCTCCACGACGACGATGGCGTCGTCCACCAGGATGCCGATGGCCAGCACCATGCCGAACATGGTCATCATGTTCACCGAGAAGCCCAGCAGGTACATCATCGTCAGCGTGCCCAGCAGGCACACCGGCACGACGATGGCCGGGATCAGCGTGTAGCGCACGTTCTGCAGGAACAGGAACATCACCAGGAACACCAGCACCATGGCTTCGAGCAGGGTGTGGATGACCTTCTCGATGGCCACGTCGACGAAGCGCGAGGTGTCGTAGGGCACCGAGTACTCGACGTCGTCGGGGAAGTTTGCCGACAGCTCGGCCAGGCGCTCCTTCACCAGGGCGGCGGTCTGCAGGGCGTTGGCGCCGGGGGAGAGCTGGATGGCGCCGGCCACGGTGGGCTTGCCGTCCAGGCGAGCGGTGAAGTTGTAGCTTTCGCTGCCGACTTCCAGGCGCGCCACGTCGGCCAGCTTCACGCTGGAGCCGTCCGGATTGGCGCGCAGGACGATGCGGCCGAACTCCGCCGGGTCGTCCAGGGTGCCCTTCACGGCGAGGGTGGCGGTCAGCTCCTGCTCGGTGCTGCCGGGGGAGGCGCCGAAGCTGCCGGCCGGTACCTGCACGTTCTGCCCGCGAATGGAGTTGCCCACGTCATCGATGGACAGGCCGTAGCCGACCAGCTTCTGCGGGTCGATCCACACGCGCATGGCGGCTTCGGAGGAGAAGAACTGCAGCTTGCCGACGCCCTGGACGCGACGCAGCTCGTTGTTGATGTTGCGCGCGGCGTAGTCGCCCAGCGCGGTGGTATCGGTGCGCTGCGAGCCTTCCTTGTAATTCAGCGCGTAGATCAGCAGGAAGCCGGCGCTGGTCTGCTCGACCTCCAGCCCCTGCGTGAGCACGGCCTGGGGCATGCGTGCCTCGGCCTTCTTCAGGCGGTTCTGCACGTCCACCTGGGCCAGCTCGGGATTAGTGCCGGGCTGGAAGGTGACCACCACTTCGGCCATGCCGTTGGAGTTGCTGGTGGATTCGAAGTAGAGCAGGCCCTTGGCGCCGTTGAGCTCCTCCTCGATCACGCTGGTGACCGAGTCCACCAGCACCTGCGCCGAGGCGCCGGGGTAGGTGGCGGTGACGGTGATCTGCGGCGGCGCCACGCTGGGGTACTGCGCTACCGGCAGCAGCGGAATCGCCAGCAGGCCGGCCAGGGAAATGAACAGCGCCACCACCCACGCGAAGTTGGGGCGCTTGATGAAGAACAGTGACATGGGGAATTCCTCGGCGCTGCCTTACTGGCGCGACGCCTGCTGTTGCTCAGGGGCGTGACGGGCCTCGACCTTGGCGCCGGGCTGCAGGCCGGTCAGGCCGCCGACGATCACCTGGTCGCCGCTGGCCAGGCCCTGGCTGATTTGCCAGCGCGCGCCCTGCATGGCGCCGGTCTGTACCTGGCGCGTCTCGACACGGTTCTCGGCGCCGATCACCAGCACGTGGGCGGTACCATCGGTGGCGCGCTGCACGGCGCGCTGCGGCACGAGAATGGCCTTGGCGTCGGTACCCTGCGGGGCAGTGACGCGCACGTACATGCCGGGCAGCAGAAGGCCGTCGGCGTTGTCGAACTTGCCGCGCAGCGAAACCTGGCCGGTGCCGCGGTCCACCGATATGTCGGTGAACAGCAGCTCGCCCTGGCGCTCGTACGGGGTGCCTTCCACGCGCAGGCTCAGCGCCTGGCTCTGGCCGGCGGGGAGGTTGCCGCTCTTCAGCGCTTCACGCAGGCGCAGGGCATCGGCCACCGGCTGGGTGAAGTCGGCATAGATCGGGTCGAGTTGCTGGATACGCGCCATCAGCGTGGCGTCACCCTGGCCGACCAGCGCCCCTTCGGTCACCAGCGCGCGGCCGATACGCCCGGAGATCGGCGCCTTGACCGAGGCATAGCCCAGGTTCAAGCGCGCGGTTTCCAGGTCGGCCTGGGCCGAGCGCACGGACGCCTGGGCACTGCGCAGGTCGGCGGTGGCGGTGTCGAAGTCCTGCTGGCTGACCGCTTCGATCTTCACCAGCGGCTCGTAGCGCTTCACCCGTGCCTGGGCTTCCTGCTGCGCGGCCTGGGCTCGCGCCAGTTCGCCTTCGGCGCGGGACACGGCGGCCTTTAGCGGCGCCGGGTCGATCTGGAACAGCAGGTCACCGGCCTTGACGTCGGCGCCTTCCTCGAAGCGTTTCTGCACCACGATGCCCGCCACCCGCGCCCGCACTTCGGCGACGCGCATCGGCTCGATGCGCCCCGGCAACTCCGAGGTCAGGGTGAGGGGTTCGGTCGCGACCGCTACCACATCCACCGGGCGTGCCGTTTCGGCGGCCGCCTGAGGTTCGCCGGATTGTCCGCAACCCGCCAGCGCCAGCGCTGCCACCAACGCACTGATTGTCCCTACTGCACGCAACCTGCCCATGATTCACCCGGGTCTGTCTATCTGGAAAGGTGCGTATGATCCTTTCAAACTCTAAATGAGTCAATAATGTCTCATTTGCTTCTATGGTGTATAAAATGTGTCATGACCTTTCAAAAGAGAGGTCTTTTTCTGCACAATGAGACGATCTGCCACCTGACACGAGGCTCCGAATGACTCTCTCCGCCCACGATGAACGTCTGCTCAAGGCGCTGGCCGTCGCCATCGTCGACCGCCCACGGGCGACGCTCAAGGAGCTGGCGGAATCGGCGGGGGTGAGCAAGGCCACGCTGCATCGCTTCTGCGGTACCCGCGACGGGTTGATGGAGATGCTCGAGGACTATGGCCATGTGGTGATCCGGCAGATTCTCGAGGCTTCGCAGCTGCAACAGGCAGAACCCCTGGAGGCGCTGCGCCAACTCATCGCCGAGCACCTTCGGCACCGCGACATGCTGAACTTCCTGCTGTTCCAGTACCGCGCGGAAAACCTCGACATGCAGGCGACCACCGAGCGCTGGGGCTATTACACCGAGGCGGTGGATGCCTTCTTCCTGCGCGGCCAGCAGAGCGGCAGGTTCCGCATCGACATCACCGCCGCCGTGTTCACCGAACTCTTCCTCTCCATGCTCTACGGCATGGTCGACGCCGAGCGCTATGGCCGCGCGGCCAGCTCCAGCTCCGCCCATGTGCTGGAGCAGTTGTTCCTCAACGGGGCGTTGGTCAAGACCCCTATCTGAACCTGCGGTGCAGGGAAGGGCGCGGGACTGGCGGGTGGCTGGGCAGGGCGGTTTTCCGTACCATTGCCGGCCCTTCGAAGTCCCCGTTCCGAGTAGATAAATGAAACCCGCCCGCCTGCGTGCCGATGTCCTGGCCGGACTCACCACGTCCTTCGCGCTGGTGCCCGAGTGCATCGCCTTTGCCCTGGTCGCCCACCTCAACCCGCTGATGGGGCTGTACGGCGCCTTCATCCTCTGCACCCTCACCGCACTGTTCGGCGGCCGTCCCGGCATGGTCTCCGGCGCCGCGGGCTCGATGGCCGTGGTGATCGTCGCGCTGGTGGTGCAGCACGGTGTGCAGTACCTGCTGGCCACGGTGCTGCTCGGTGGTGTGGTGATGATCCTGTTCGGCGTATTGCGCCTGGGCAAGCTGGTACGCATGGTGCCGCACCCGGTGATGCTCGGCTTCGTCAACGGCCTGGCGATTGTCATTGCCATGGCGCAACTGGAGCATTTCAAGGACGGCGAGCATTGGCTGAGCGGTAATCCGCTCTACGTGATGCTGGGCCTGGTGGCGCTGACCATGGCGGTGGTCTATCTGCTGCCGAAGCTGACCCGCGCGGTACCGCCGGCGCTGGTGGCGATCCTCGGGGTTGGCCTGCTGGTCTACCTGCTGGGCCTGCCGACGCGCACCCTGGGCGACATGGCGCACATCGCCGGCGGCCTGCCGGTGTTCGCGCTGCCGGACATCCCCTGGAACCTGGAAACCCTCCGGATCATCGCGCCCTATGCCTTCCTGATGGCCATGGTCGGCATCCTGGAAACCCTGCTGACCCTCAACCTCACCGACGAGATCACCCAGACCCGTGGCTTCCCGGACCGCGAGTGCGTGGCGCTGGGCGGGGCGAACATCGTTTCCGGTCTGTTTGGCGGCATGGGCGGCTGCGCGATGATCGGCCAGACGGTGATCAACCTCAGCTCCGGCGGCCGTGGCCGGCTTTCGGGCGTGGTCGCCGGGGTGATGATCCTGCTGTTCGTGCTGTTCCTCTCACCCTTGATCGAGCGCATCCCGCTGGCGGCGCTGGTGGGCGTGATGTTCGTGGTGTCTCAGCAGACCTTCGCCTGGGCTTCGCTGCGGGTGATCAACAAGGTGCCGCTGAGCGATGTGCTGGTGATCGTCGCGGTGACCGCCATCACTGTTGCCACGGACCTGGCCATGGCGGTGTTCTGCGGGATCATCCTGGCGGCACTGGATTTCGCCTGGAAGCATGCCCGCGAGCTGTACGCGGATATCCACGACGAATCGGATGGCAGCAAGCTTTACCGCGTCCACGGCACGCTGTTCTTTGCCTCCACCACGCCCTTCCTCAACCAGTTCGACCCGGCGAACGACCCGCAGCAGGTCACCCTGGACTGCGCGCACCTGAGCTTCGTCGACTACTCGGCCATCGCGGCGCTGATGACCCTGCGCGAGCGCTACGCCAAGGCCGGCAAGCATTTGCGCGTGGTGCACCTGTCCGAGCGCTGCAAGCAGTTGCTCAAGCGAGCCGGCGCGCAGCACGCCTGAGTGGCGGGGCGGAAGGGCGACCATGGCACGGCCGGATGGCCATCGCTGCCGGAGTCTGCTTCTGCACGCCTGAACCAGCAGGGGCGAACGTGACCGTGAGCAGGATCAAGGCGTTGCCGGCGCAGGATGGTTCACGAGGCAATTCTGGTCGGACTTGCCGTTGAGCTCCTGCCAGACGCATTCGAGCGCGTCGGCATCCAGCAGCAGTTGGCGGGCGGCGCAGCGGATGCGTCGGGCCTGTTCGTCGGTGACGTTGCAGGAGCACAGCTCGCGGAGCAGTTCGGCGGCGACCTCGTTGTTGAAGGATGAGGTGCGCACCGTGCGCAGAATGTTGCTTTCGTGGTGTTGCATGACGCTCTCCGAATTGAAAGTGAACAGAAGTGGCGAGACGCCTTGATGGCGCCTCGCTGGCCGGGCTGCTGAAGTTCAGAATTCCACCTTGATGCTCAGGATGCCTTCGTGGCTGAGGCACTCACCATCGAAGGATTTCTGAATGCCGAGACCGCCGGTCAGACTGGCAGGGTCTGGTAGTCCACGGCGCAAGCATCGGGCCAGGCACTCGTGCACCCCATCGGGGGGCGACTGATACTGCTGTAGTGGGGGCACTAGAAGCGGGGAGTTCCCTTGGGAAGCTTGAGCTGGATCAAGCCCGCGACTTCCTGCTGCGTCTCGCTACCGACCGATAGTTCACCGCCGAGCAGTTGGCAGAGTCGCTGTGCCAGACGCAGCCGCGCCTGGCGATTGAGGTCGACCAGCTGCGGCTGCACATCAGCGTGCGGCTCGGCCGTGAACGTCAGGCGCCATTCCACTTCGCCGTGGGGCAGCGTGGAGCTGTCGGCAATCACCTTCAGCGGCGGCAAACCGGCAGTGTCGAAACAGCTCAGCAGGACGTTGAGCAATTGCCGATAGCGGTTCGGATCGATCCACCCCCAGTGTTCTTCGGCGCTGGGAACCAGGCTCGTAAGCGGGTGGGTGGCGTGCAAGGTGTCTCGGGTCAGGCTGTTGAGATTCTCCGACTGCGGGACGGTCAGCACACTGCCTTGCTCCAGCCGAACCAGCTCGAGCAGCACGTCGATCTTGTCGCGCATCCTGGCCATGTGCGCCGAGGACTGATTCAGTTCCGGGTCCTGCGGATACCGGGCGCGGCTGGTTGCCAGCAGGTCGTCGAGCGCCCCGACTTCGGCGAGCAGCTCCTCGCCAGAGGACAGCAGGAATCCCGATCGGCTGGTATAGAGGGATTCAAGATAGGCCTTGGACTCCTGCAGGCGCTCGACGTAGCGCTCATGCTCGGTAATGTCGACATAGGAGGCGAGCACGCCGATCAGCTTGCCCGACGCTTCTTTCATGGGGACGCCGATGAAGCGGATGATCCGCTGATCTTCCCCGTCCTGCAGGTCGACGATCAGGCTGAAGTGCTCCCCCGATGCGGCGCCCTTGAGGAACTCCTGGCGTGCCTGCCGGACCCGCTGCGGGTTGACCTTGCCCTGCTCGAAGATGCCCGCTCCCAGCAACTGTGCTTCGCTCTGCTGGTGAATTTCGGCGAAGCGCTGGTTGCAGGCCAGCAGCCGGCCTTCGACGCTCCACAGGCTGACGGCGTTGGGCAGTATCTCCAGTACCTGCACCAATTCGTCCGGCGTGCCTGGCGGCGTACTCGGCGCGGCAGTTAGGCCGCGAATCACGCCGTCGTCCAGCAGGCCGCGCTGCCTGGCGGCCTGCACCAGGTCAATCAGCGAGTCGGTCTGGGTCTTCTCCAGCAGGCGGGTCTTGTAGGTGCTGACTGTTCGATCGCTGATCGCCAGTTGTTCGGCGATGTCCTTGACCCGATAACCCTGCGCCAGGTACTTCAGCACGGTCAGTTCGCGCGGGGTGATGCTCTCCGCCGTGATGCTCTGCCCGCCGCTGTCGGCCAGTACGTCGGGTAATCGCGCGGGAAACACCTTGCGCCCGCTGAGCACCAGCCTCACCGCCTCGTCGAACTCTTCGGGCAGGTCGCTCTTGTGGACGAAGCCGGACGCGCCAGCTTGCAGGCAAAGGCTGTGGTAATAGGCCCCCGAGAGGTTGGTGAACACCAGCGTTTTCTGCCGCGGCGCCGCGCCACCGAAGCGCCGTAGCAGCTCCACACCACCCAGGCGCGGCAGGTCCAGGTCGAGCACCAGCAGGTCCGGGTGCAGGCGCTGCACCAGTGCCAGTGTTTCGCGGCCGTCGCCTGTTTCGCCGACCACCTCATGCCCGGCCGCGACCAGCCGCTGGCGCAGGGCGGCACGGGTGAAGGGTTGTGGATCGGCAATGAGGATTCGGCTCATTCGCTGGCTTCCTGCGCGGCGATAGGTTCGCTGCAAGGGTAGTCCGGCGATTCAGTTGGCGCAGGCAGCCGGTAACAGCAGGCCGATCTGCGCGGCCAGGTACAGCCCTGCGCCGAATATCAGGTGGGTGAGGGCGCTGTGGAAGCGAGCTTTGCCGGGATGGGCTGTTTTCGCGGCGGCGATACCCAGGCCGAACGCCGGTTGCATCAGCAGGAAGGGCAGCAGGACAGTGGCCAGGCCGAGCACCAGCGCGGGCAGCAGCGTTGGCGCGCACAGCCAGCCCCGGCCGGCGGCGCCGATCAGCAGCGCGGCGAACAGGATGCCGGTGAGGTAATGCACGAACCAGCCCAGTGCGCGTTCGGCGGCGATCGGCTCGGCCTTGCCGATGGCGGCGTGATGGAATTGCCCGCGCGGCATGTGGCCGACCCAGCGGCCGACCAGCGCATAGTCCAGCGACGGCATGCCCAGCAGGCGTTTGCGCAGGATGCTCCAGCCGTCCATCAGCAGTGTGGCGCCGATGCCGATGGCGGCGATGTGCAGCAGGGTAACGAGGGAGTAGGGCATGCGGGGCTCCTTGAGCGAGTCGAGGGAGCCCAGCATCCCGGTTCAAGTGGACTTGAGGTCAAGACCCGCTGGGGCTGCGTCGGCTCAGATTCGAGCCGATCACATAGAACACCCCGCCGCCGACAATGAAGGCGCCGAGCATGACGAACACCCAGTGCGGGGCGAACAGCGCCAGGAAGCAGCCCACCAGGATCGGCCCGAAGGCGCCGCCGAGGTTGGCCAGGTTCTGCGTGCCGTAGTACACGCCGCGCAGGTGCGCCGGGGCGATACGGTCGATGAACATGTACTCGGCCGGGATCACGATGATCTCGCCCAGGGTGAATACGACCATCGCCAGTCCCCAGTGCCAGAGGCTGTGGGACAGGCCGAAGCCGGCGATGCCGAGTACGAAAAACCCCAGGCCGACGATCAGCCAGCGCTGCAGGTGCTCGTTGCCGATGCGCTTACCCAGCAGGTATTGCAGGGCGATCACCGTTACCGCGTTCACCCCGAGCAGGGTCTGGATCACCTGGTAGGCATACTCCGCCGTCCCGGTGGCCACCAGGTACTGGGACAGGTAGGCGGAGAACTGGCCGAACACCACGGCGGTAAGCACGCCGCCGATGGTGAAGGACATCAGCCGATGGTCCTTCGCCAGCACGCCCATCACGGCGATGAAGGACGGCGGCGCCACCCCTTGCGCCGGGCGCATGCCACGGTCGCCGTAGCGCAGGAAGGCCAGCAGGAACAGGCCGCCCAGGGCTGCGGAGACGACGAAGGGAACATGCGCGTGCCACTGCGCCAGGGCTGCGCCGATGAAGGGGCCGATGGCGTAGGCGAGGTTGATCAGCGTGTAGCGGATGGAGAAGGCGCGGCCTTGCTCGCCGGCGGGCAGCAGGCGGCCGAAGATGGTCTTCACCACCACGTCGGTAACCGAGTAGGCGAAGTTGAAGCCCAGCAGGAACAGGAAGAACAGCCACAGCTGGCTGGTCAGCAGCATGCCGGCGAAGGCGGCGACGAAGCAGCTGCCGAAGCCGAGGATCAGGCGAAAGCCGGGCATCCGGTCGATCAGGAAGCCGCCATAGAGGCTGAGCAGCGAGCCGCCGAACAATGCGCCACCCATGATCAGGCCGATGCGACTGACCGGCAGGCCGAACTGGGTGGAGAGATAGATCACCAGGTAGGGCAGGGTGATGGCCCGGCCCATGGTCAGCAGGAAGGTGCCGCCGAGCAGCAGGTTGACCTGTAGCGGGTAACGCTTGAGGGCGGCGAGCATTCCATGCCTCGGCTGTCGAGAGGAGCGGGTGGGCTCCCGATCCTATCAGCACCAGCTTGGTGCATGGCAAGCACCGGAGGCCCTGGCGAGCCCCCGGCGTGCCCGCTGGGTCAGCTGCTGCCGTGCTTGCCCTGGGCCTTCAGCTCGGCGACGGTCTTGCCGCCCACGCCCCAACTGTCGGTGGCGATTTCCTGGATCACCACGTAGGTGGTGGACGGCGGCTTGCGCAGCACGCGTTCGAGCAATTCGGTGACGCCTTCGATGAGCTGGCGGCGTTCGTCGGCGGTGACGCCTTCGTCGGTGACCTGGATGTTCACGTAGGGCATTGCGGTTCTCCGTTGTTGTTCGAGTGACGAGTTACCAGACGCCGGTGGTGGAGCCACCGTCGACGTTGAGGATGGTGCCGCTGACGAAGGTCGAGTCGGTCAGGTAGAGCACGGCGTCGACGATATCCTGCGGGCTGCCGATCTGGCCACTGGGGGACAAACTGCGGAGGAAGGTGTGGGAGCCTTCGTCATTGGCGTGCAGCGGCGTCTCGATGATCCCCGGCGCCACGGCGTTGACCTGTACCTGGGACGCTGCCAGCTCCAGGGCCAGGCCGCGCACCGCGCTGTTCAGGCCGCCCTTGATCAGCACCGGCAGCAACGCCGGGACCTTCACGTTGGGCTGCATGGCGATGGACGCGGTGATGGTGACGATGTGCCCGGAACCATTGGCTGACATATGCCGTGCGGCCGCCTGGGACGGGTAGAAGAAGCCCATCAGGTTGGTGCCGACGATGGCGTTGACCTCTTCCTCGGTGTAATCGATGACGGGCTTGGGGATGAAGATGCCGGCGTTGTTGATCAGGATGTCCACCCGGCCGAAGGCTTCGATGGCTTGGGCGAACAGGCGGCTGGCGGTTTCCGGCCGGGCGATGTCGCCGGCCACGGCGAGGAAGTTGTGCGGGTTGCCCAGCTTCGCCGCCGCTTCCTCCAGGCGCGCCTGGGTGCGGGCGTTGCCGACCACGTTGTAGCCGCGTTCCAGGTAAGCGCTGGCGATGGCGAAGCCGAGGCCGCTGGAGGCGCCGGTGACGATGACGGTCTTGCTCATGGTGGATTCTCCGAGAGTGGGGCGGGCGGTGTGCCCGCGTCTTGGAGGCCAATCTAGGCTGCATTCGCTGCTTGAAAAATGAGGCCCATGGCATTTGAATTGATACTTCATGTAATCAATTGAGCCGTGCCATGACGCGCCACTTCGACGATCTGCAACTGGGCAGCATCGAGTTGTTCTGCCTTGCCGCGGAAACCGGCAGCTTCACCGCTGCCGCCAACGAGGCCGGAATCACCCCGGCGGCAGTCAGCCGCTCGGTGGCGCGGCTGGAGGAGCGCCTGGGCGCGCGGCTGTTCGTGCGCACCACGCGGCAGATGCGCCTGACCGATGACGGCCGCAACTACTTCGAGCAATGCCGCCAGGCGCTGACCCAACTAGTGGACGCCGAGCGCGCTGTCAGCGGCGGCCAGAGCGTCGTGTCCGGCCGCCTGCGCATCAGCGTGCCCACGCCCTACGCGCACTACCGGCTGTTTCCGTTGCTGCCCGAGTTCCGCCGGCGTTTCCCGCAGGTGCAGGTGGATGTGCATGTCAGCAACCGCAATATCGACTTCGCCAACGAGGGCTATGACCTGGCCATCCGTGGCCGTGACCCGGCGGATTCCACCCTGGTGGCGCGGCGCCTCGAAGACGCGGAGAACGTGATCGTCGCCACGCCCGAGTACCTGGCACGCGCCGGTACACCGCAGACGCCGGAGGAACTGATTCACCACGAGTGCATCCAGTTCGAGTTGCCCAGTACCGGGCGGCGCGTGCCCTGGTCGTTCCTGGTCGACGGCAAGCCGGTCGAGATCGAGACGTCCGGCAGTCTCACGGTGCTGGAGGACTACCTGGCCACCGCCACCCTGGCTAAGTGCGGGGGAGGGCTGATGCAGGCCTATCGCTTCACCGTGGAGGAGGAACTCAGGCGCGGCGATCTGGTGGAAGTGCTGAAGGACTACGGCCAGACGACACGGCCATTCCTGCTGATCTACCCCCATGCGCGCCATGTGCCGTCGCGGGTAGGGGCTTTCATCGAGTTCATGCTGGAGACGCGTGCGTAGGAGCAACTGTCTTCTTCCGGTGAATCCGTGCCGATACTTCCCCTCACCCCAGCCCTCTCCCGGAGGGAGAGGGCTGGGGTGAGGGCATTGCCAAGCACCCAGAGTCACCTGTGTAGGACTCTGTCCTCGATCGAAGAGCAAGCGCACTGATCGACCACGAGTTGGGCGAAGACATCGCGGAAAGAGTCCGCCCCCACACCGTGCCGAGCCGCAGCGTTTTTGCATGATGGTGCAGCGTCGGATAGGGCGAAGACAGGGCGTTGTCGATACGATTTAAGATACAAACAATTCGCATTTACAGATAATTTACATCTGCATACACTTTGGCTCCCCGCCGGCGTCCCACCACGCTGGCATTCGCCAACCCGAGTCATTGCGCCGACAGAGCGCAAAACCTCGCACCAAGGATCCTTCAGCAGATGAAAGACGTAGCGTCGGGAGCGCTCCTGCTCGGTCTCTCCACCTTTGCTCTCTCCGCGGTCGCCGCCCCCGTGGCCATCGACCTGCCCAAGCAGCCCCTGGCCGCTTCCCTGGAGCAATTGCAGTCCGCAAGCGGAATGCGGATTTCCTATGATCGTGCCCAGGTCGCCAAGGTTGGCGCGCCGGCACTCAAGGGCAACATGGAGCCGGGCGAGGCGCTCGACCGTCTGCTGGCGGACAGCGGCCTGCAAGGCACGGTCGACGGCAACAGCGCGCAGGTCAGCGGCACCGTGCGCAGCAAGGCGGCGGGCAACGACAGCGTCGACCTGGGCGCGACCGAAATCGTCGGTGCCGCCAGCGTGGCGCCCGGCACCACCGAAGGCACCGGCTCCTACACCACGGGTGTGATGCAGACTTCCACCAAGCTGAACATGACCGTCCGCGAGACGCCGCAGTCGGTCAGCGTGGTCACCCGCCAGCAGATGGAAGACCAGAACATGCAGGACCTCGACGACGCGATCCGCGGCGTCACCGGCATGACCGTGCAGCAGTACGGCCCGGCCCGCGTGAGCTACGCGGCGCGCGGCTTCGATGTCGACAACATCATGTACGACGGCCTGGCGACCAGTATTTCCACCTACACCCAGGACGTCATCAGCGCCGCCGACCTGGCAATGTTCGACCGCGTCGAAGTGGTGCGCGGCGCCACCGGCCTGATGCAGGGCGCCGGCAACCCGGCGGCTGCCGTCAACATGGTGCGCAAGCGCCCGACCCAGGACTTCCACATGAGCCTGGAAGGCAGCGCCGGAACCTGGGACCGCTACCGCAGCCAGGTCGACGTCTCCGGCCCGCTGAACAGTGAAGGCACCCTGCGCGGCCGCGCGGTGGCCGCCTACGAGACCCGCGACAGCTTCCAGGACGTGGTCAGCGGCGAGCGCGGCGTGCTCTACGGCATCACCGAAGCCGACCTGAACCCGGACACCACCCTGACCCTGGGCGCTTCCTACCAGAACGACAACAAGAACGACAACTGGGTGGGCCTGCCGGCGCCGCTCGGCGGCCGCCACCTGGATCTCAAACGCTCCGATTACTACGGCGCCGACTGGTCCTACTGGGATACCACTACGACCCACCTGTTCGGCGACGTGGTGCACCGCTTCGACAACGGCTGGCAGATGAAGGTCGCCGCCGACAAGTTGTGGGCGCGCATCGACATGCTCGGCCTGTACAACAGCTGCTACTACACCGAAGGCTGCCCGACCATGACCATGGGGCCGGGAAAATACGCCTACACCGACGACCACCAGAGCTACGACGCCTTCGCCAACGGCCCGTTCCAGGCCTTTGGCCGCGAGCACGAGCTGGTGTTCGGCGGCAGCTACCGTGAAGAGCGCTTCGACGGCCACGGCGGCTGGGGTGACCTGACCTACAACGATGGCTCGCCAGTGACCCCGTTCGACCCGACGAAATGGGACCCGGGCTCGGTGCAGAAGCCGAACATCGACATGAGCCTCTGGAACATGAAGCTCGACCAGGAGCAGAAGGGCGCCTATGTCACCACCCGCCTGAACGTCGCCGACCCGCTGAAGGTCATCCTCGGCGGGCGCCTGGACTGGTACGAAGCCGACCCGCACAACGACACCGGCACCCAGAAGGTCACCCGCAACGTCACCCGTTACGCCGGCGTGGTCTACGACCTGAACGACGTGTACTCGGTCTATGCCAGCTACACCGACATCTTCAAGCCGCAGAGCAACTTCGACGCCAGCGGCAGCCTGCTCGACCCGATCACCGGCAAGAACTACGAGATCGGCCTGAAAGGCGAGCACTTCGGCGGTGCGCTGAATACCCAGCTCGCGATCTTCCAGATCGACCAGGAAAACCGCGCGACCGACGACACCAGCGGCCCCTCGCCGTGCCCCAGTTCGCCAACCTCGATCTACTGCTCGCGCGCCTCGGGCAAGGTGCGCAGCCAGGGCGTGGACATGGAAGTCAGCGGTGCCATCACCGAGAACTGGCAGGCCATGGCCGGCTACACCTACGTCGACGCCAAGTACAAGCACGACAGCAACGAGGATAACGTCGGCAAACAGTTCGACCCGAGCAAGCCGCGCCACCTGTTCAAGCTCGCCACCAGCTACACCCTGCCGGGTGAACTGCACCAATGGCGCGTCGGCGGCAACCTGGTGACCCAGAGCCAGACCGAGGACACCACCACTGGCTTCCAGCAGGGCGGCTACACGGTGACCAACGCCATGCTTGGCTACAAGGTCAACGAGAACATCGACACCCGGATCAACTTCAACAACATCTTCGACAAGTACTATTACAGCGGCATCAGCTTCGGCAACCTCAACTACGGCGAGCCGCGCAACCTGATGTTCACGGTGAAGTACTCGATGTGAGCCGCCTGGCCTGAACGGAAAAGCCCCGCATTGCGGGGCTTTTTCTTGCTTTCGGCTTACAGGCCTTCGGTGCCTTTGTAGGATGGCGTGGAGCGAAGCGATACCCATCGATTGGCCGGCAACTCCGTTGATGGGTATCGCTTCGCTCCACCCATCCTACGATTGCCTTTCCGGCAGCTCCGTAGGGCGGATAACGCGCCAGCGTTATCCGCCGCAAAGTGCCGGCGGATAACCTGTTCCAGGTTATCCGCCCTACCTATCTGCAAGCAGGGGGTCAGGCGCGGCCTTCGGCTTTTTCAAACAGATCGAGCAGGTCGCGCAGCGTGCTCTCCAGATACTCGCCCGCACGGTAAGCCGGCTTCAGCGCGTCGCCTCCCGCCACCACCTCCAGCGGCCGTTCGATGAAGCGCCCCACTGGCTGGAAATTTCCATCAAGCACCAGCACCACAGGAATCAGGATACGGTCCAGCGCCATGCGCTCGCGCAGATCGTCCTCGGCGCGGCCCTTGGTGATCACGGCCAGCTCCACACGGGGTTGCAGGCGCTGCAGATGGTCCATCACGGTGACGTTGATCTGGCAGTCCGGGCACCACATCTCGCCGGCGATCAGCAGGCGATAGCGGCCCTCGACGGCTTGGATGCGGCGCAGGGTTTCGGCGCTGATCGAACCGGGCTTGGCCAGTTGCTGCTGGACCTTGCGGACGCCAGCGATCTCGTCGGGCAGGCCGTGGGCGACGAAGGCGTCGAAGCCTTCGCCGATGGCGAACAGTTCCTCATAGGAGGCCATGGGGATTTCCTTGAAACGGGTGATGGGCTCATCCCAGCAGAAATCCCCGTGGCCGGCAATCCGTCCGTCAGGCTTTCGCGGCCTGCGCTTTGGCTGCCGCCAGGTAGGGTGCCAGGCGCCGGCCCATTTCCTCGCCCAGGGCCTGCAGGCCACTGAGCGGGCGGACCATGACCTCGAACTCGACGATCTTGCCGGCTTCGTCGAAGCGGATCATGTCGATGCCCTTGAGCTCCTTGCCGCTGACGGTGGCGCTGAATTCCAGCACGACGTTCAGGCCGTCGCCGCTGGCGAGTTCGCGGTGGTAGGTGAAGTCCTCGAACACCTGCAGCACGGTGTTGAGGATGGTCGAGACCACCGGGGCGCCGGGGTAGGGCGTGTGCGCCATGGGCGAGCGGAACACCGCGTTGGGCGCCAGCAGTTGCGGCAGGTTGGACAGGTTCTTGGCAGCCACCATCTGGTGCCAGCTGGCCAGGGAAGCGGCGGCCTGGGGATGCAGGTTCAGTGCGGTCACGGGAATACCTCCTGAGGGTTCTTGTTGTTCACTCAGGACGATACGGCCGGGTTGGCGAGTCGCTCAATGATCGGAAATGACAGAAGACTGATCCTGGCGTACAGCCCATCAGTGCGTGGCCGGGTTGATCAGGTAGCTCATCAACTGCGGATCGTCTCCTGGCTCGACGTTCTGCACCGGGCGTGGCAGGTCGGCGAATACGGCCTTCCAGAAAGCTGCCGCGACCTCGTCCTGTGCGTAGAAACGCACCAGCCAGGGCCCCGGATTGCCCAGTAGCACCTGGTTGGCCAGCGCGCGGCCGATACCGAGGCGGCGGTACTTCTTCAGGACGAACAGGTCCGATAGCTCCAGCGCATCGATGCCGGGCAACTCGCTGCCTTCCACCAGCAGGAAGCCGGCGATGAAGCCGTCGGCGAGGATCAGGTTGGCGCTCCACTCCGGCTCGCTCCAGTAGCGCGCCAGGTGCTCTTCGTGGATGTAGAAGCGGCCGTCGACCTCCACGTCCTCGTCCTCCCAGTCCGATGACTCGTAGGCGTAGTACTGGTAGAGATTGCGGATCAGGTCCTGGTGCTCGGGGCCGGCCTGCACCAGCTGGATGGAAAGATCGTTCATGGTCGGGAGGCTCGCGGCGAGTCGGAGGAGGGCGCGTGACCGCCATTGTCGCCCATTCCCATGGCAATTCCAGTGGCGGGCGGGTTTGAACCGCGCAGCGGCGGGGTGCGATGATGCCAGCGCATTTCCCTTCGAGATTCCGCAGTGAGAACCGACAGCCGCCTCTCGCGCATGCTCCACGTGCTGCTGCACATGGCCCGCGACGACCAGCCCGTGACCTCCGAACGCATCGCCCGGATGCTCGGCACCAACCCGGCCGTGGTCCGGCGGACCATGGGCGGGCTGCGCGAGGCCGGCTACGTGCGCTCGGAGAAGGGCCACGGCGGCGGCTGGACGCTGGACTGCGACCTCGGCCAGGTGACGCTGCTGGACGTCTACCGCGCGGTGGGTAGCGAACGCCTGTTCGCCATGGGTTTCGACAACGCGCACCCGGGCTGCCTGGTGGAAAAGGTGGTCAACGCCGCGCTGCAGGACGCCATGGAGCAGGCCACGGCGATCCTCCTGGAACGCCTGGGCGCCGTGTCGCTGGCCGATCTCGCCGAGCGTTTCAGCACGCTTTACCCGCAGGACCGCTGACCCTCCCTCGATGAACATCGCTCGATACCGAGCGTTGACCCTGTGTGTTCAATCAAGATACTTTAAAAGTAACGAAAGAATCCGAACCCACCAGGAACCCTCCCATGATTGACCTCCTGAACTCGCCACTGGCCGGTGCGCTGTGGACCTGCCTGGCGCTGGCCATCGCCGCATCCGCCCTGTCCATGACCGTCACCCAGACCGAACTCTTCGCACCCCTGCGCGCGCTGGCCTGGAAGGCCCACCCGCAGGTCGGCCACCTGTTCCAGTGCTTCTACTGCTTCAGCCATTGGGTGGTGATCGCCGGCACCCTGGTCTACCGTCCGGTAGTGATCGCCAGCGGCTGGGCGGCGGTCGACTGGCTGGTGGCGACCTTCTTCACCGTCGCCTTGACCGCTCTGTTCTGCGGCCTGCTGTTCAAGGTGTTCCTCACCGCCATGGCCAAGGCCGTCCGCGAGCGGGAACTGAAAAAGCTGTTCGCCTCCGAATGACGTCGAAAGGACTCGCCGTGAACCACTCCGAACTGATGGCCCCGTTCCACGATCCTGATGCCGCCGCGCGCTATGCGGAAAATCCGCCACGTTTCGTCCCCGGCCTGTTTGACCTGCACCGCATGGCCGCCATCCTGCTGGCCGAGAATGCGCCGCCCGACAGCCACCTGCTGGTGCTCGGCGCGGGCGGCGGCATGGAGCTACGGGCCTTCGCCGAGGCCCAGCCGTCCTGGCGCTTCACGGGCGTAGACCCTTCCGCCGAGATGCTCGCGGTGGCCGCGCAGATGCTGGGGCCGCACGCACGCCGGGCCGACCTGCTGCAGGGCTATATCGATGACGCACCGCCAGGCCCGTTCGACGGTGGCGCCTGCCTGCTGACGCTGCACTTTCTGCCCGAGGCGGAGCGCCTGCGCACGCTGCGCGAGATCCACTCCCGGCTCAAGCCCGGCTCTGCCTTCGTCATGGCGCATCTGTGCGTACCGCAAGGCGCTGGCGAGCGGGCGCGCTGGCTGTCGCGCTATGCCGATTTCGCCGTCAGCTCGGGGATGGAGCCGGCCAACGCCCAGCAGGCACGCAGCGCCGTGGACGCGCACCTGAACATCCTCACTCCCGAGCAGGACGAAGCGCTGCTCTGGGAGGCCGGCTTCAGCCGCATCGAGGTCTTCTACGTCGGTTTCGCCTTCCGCGGCTGGGTCGCGCTCGCCTGAGCGCCCTTGCAAGAGCTGTGTCTGCTAGATTGGCGTCCCGTTTCGCCGGACGCCAGTCGATGCAGATTCCTTCCTCCCACGTCATCCACCAGACCGAGCACTGGCTGCTCAACCACCATCTGGCGTCCGCCCTGCCGGGTTACCTGATGCTCGGTTCGAAGCAGCCGGTGGGCTCCCTGGCCGACCTGCCGGAAGCCGCGCTGGCTGAAATGGGCGGGCTGATGGCGAAGGTCCAGCGCATCCTCGAACAGACGCTGCAGCCCAAATGGCTGTACATCGGCCGCTTCGGTCACTCGCCGGGCTTTCCGATCCACTTCCATTTCATCCCGGTGTACGCCTGGGTGGAGGAGCTGTTCTGGGCCGATGAGCGCTATCGCACGCTGAGCCAGTTCGCCCATATCGAGGATGCCGCCACCCAGACCGACGGCGCCGAGCTGACCCTGTTCGTCTGGCGCGAGTTCGGCGAGGCGCCCGTACCGCCAGCGGTGCAGGGGCCGTCGATCGGGCAGGTGATCGAGTTGCTACGCGGTCGCTTCATCCAGGCCCAGTGATGCCAGCAACCAGTCATGGAACAGCCGGGCTGCCGGCGACAGCTCTCGATGGCGTAGCGATACCAGGTATTCGCCGCGCTCGGTGACCATGGCCAGGTCGGTCACCCGTTGCATTTCGCCGCTGGCCACCGCTTCGTCGGCCATGAAGCCCCAGGCCAGGCCGATGCCCATGCCCTGCTGCACGGCGCGGTAGGCGAGGGTGAGCTGGTTGAACACCGGGTCGCTTTCCGCCGGCTGGTAATCCTTGCCGAAGTGGCCGAACCAGTCGTGCCAGTCCAGGCAGCTCCAGGCCGAGGTATCCAGCTGCACCAGCGGCGCGGCGGCGAGCTGGTCGAGGTTGGTGATGCGCGAAGCGTCGAAGTCCGGGCGGGCGACCGGGTAGACCACTTCCGGCAGCACGAAGCGGCTGTCCAGTGTGGTCCAGTCGCCTGCGCCGTAGAGGATGCCCAGGTCGAAATCCACCAGGCTGGCTTCGTCCATCTCGTTGATCGCGTGCACATGCACGGCAATGCCGGGATGCGCCTTGTTGAACTCGATCAGCCTGGGGAACAGCCAGAACTGCGCCATCGCGTGGGTCGCAAGTACCGACACGGCGTTGCTCTGGTGCACGTTGCGGATGCGCCGCACGCTGTGCTGCAGGCGCTCCAGCAGCATGTCCACGGTGCTCAGCAGCTCCGCGCCGGCAGCGGTGAGGGTGACGCCACGCGGTTTGCGCTCGAACAGCGGCACCTTGAGGCTGCTTTCCAGCGCCCGCATCTGCTTGCTCACTGCGCTCTGCGTGAGGAACAGCTCGGTGGCGGCCTGGGTGAAGCTGCCGCAGCGGCCAACGGCCTCGAAGGTGATGAGGGTCTCCAGCGGCGGCAGGGTGCGCAGATATCGGCTGATGACGGGGCTCCAGTGAAAGCGTCTGGCATTCCTCCGGGGAATGTCTCGGTGCGGATTTATCCTTGGTCAGAAGCTAGCACAGCCGCTACCGTGGCGGCACTTTCTAGGCATTCATTGCAGTATCGAGGTCGTTGGAGATGAAACGCGGGGTGGTCTACGCAGGCATGGCAGGCGCAATCTGGGGCGGCGTGATCCTGGCACCGTCGCTGGTGCCGGAATTCAACCCGCTGCTGATCAGCTCCGTACGTTTCGCGCTGTATGGCGCCATCTCGTTGCTGATCGCCTTGCCGGTGGCCCTCGGCCTGTTGCGCCGGGTCAGCCGCGAAGACCTTTCGATGCTGGTGCGCCTGTCCTTGGCCGGCAACCTGCTGTACTTCGCGCTGCTCTCGGCGGCGGTGCAGTTCGCCGGCGTGGCGGCGGCCTCGCTGATCAACGGCATCATGCCGCTGGCGATCGCCTACCAGAGCCGTTCGGAACATGATTCGCTGCCGCTGTCGCGAATGAAGCTGCCGCTGGCCCTGGTGGCGCTGGGCATCCTCTGCATCAACCTCGACCCTTCGGCCCTGATGGCGGCCGGCAGTACCTCGGGCGAGCGCATTCTCGGCATTGTCTGCGGCTTCTGCGGCGTAGCCTGCTGGTCCTGGTATGCCAGCGCCAACGCGCGTTACCTGAAGGCCAGCCACTTCAACAGTCACGAATGGTCGACGCTGATCGGCGTGGTGACGGGCGTGATGGCCGTGATGCTGGCGGGCGTCGGCGTGCTGATTGCGCCGCAGGCAGTGCCCAGTGGCATTTCCGCGGAGCGCTGGATGGCGTTCCTCTGGGTGTCGCTGTTCCTCGCCGTGTTTGGTTCCTGGGTCGCCAATGGCCTGTGGAACGCGGCGACGCGCCGCTTGCCGATGAGCCTGGGCGGGCAGTTGATCGTTTTCGAGACGTTGTTCGCCTGCGCCTATGCCTACATCAACGAGCAGCGCTTGCCCGGTCCGATGGAGGCGCTGGCGATTGTTCTGCTCACCGTTGGCGTGCTCTGGGCCATCGGCCTGCACCGCGCGCCGGCGCAGGTTCCGGCTCGTGCCATGGAGTCCTGAGTCAGGCTTTCGGCGCGCCTTCCAGGCGCGGGCTCCAGTCTTCCACCGCGCCGTTCTCCAGGCGCCGCGACAGGGTGCGGCGCCAGTTGGGCGGTAGCGGCAGTTCCAGGCATTCGCGCAGGACATCGGCATCCACACGCTTGTCGAACAGCACGGCGGAGAGCCGTTGTAGCGACCAGTCGGGATACGGACGCTCGACCACTTCCAGTGTCGCACCGGCGGCCACGGTGCCTTCCTCCAGTACCCGGTAGTACCAGCCGGTACGTCCCGACTCCTGCACCCGCAGGGCCATTTGCACCACGTCGAAGCGGTCGTTGAGCTTCCAGCAGGGCATGCGCCCCTGCGACACCTCCAGCAACGCCGTGCCGGCGCGTATGCGGTCGCCCAGGCAGAGATCGCGCTCGGTCCAGCCGGTGCTGCTGAAGTTCTCGCCAAATGCGCCGGGCAGGCTCAGCAGCGGGTGTTCGCCCAGTTCGGCAGACCAGTCGGCGTAGTGCTCGCGGGGGTAGTGGTGAATGGCCTTTTCCACCCCGCCGTGCACACGCAGATCACCTTGTTCATCGCTTTCCAGGCCCAGCCTGGTCACCCTCAGTGCCGCCTGGCGCGGCAGCTTGGCAATGGCGCTGCGCGAGCCTGGTCGGGTGAAAGGCACGGCGCGGCCAGTGAGAAGGGCATCGAGGCGAATGGAGGGCAGGTTCATCGCGGAACACTCCTGGTGAAGCCGGTGAATATGGTGTCGATCAAAAACTACCTGGACAAAATCTGCCAGATCGGTAGGCTCTGTCAAGGTTTCGATTCGATACCAAGATTCATTCCAGTCCGATTCTTCGTCGAGAGATTTCCATGCAGAAGTACCGTCTGATCATCCAGCGCCATGGCCAGTTGCTCGGCCATTTCGATTCCGACCTGCCGTGGGCGAAGGAGGCCGTGAGCAGCATTGCCTGTTGTCTGGGCGAGCTGGGTTATGGCCTGGAACTGCTGGTGGCCGACAGCGAGCGTCGCCTGTTGGAGAGTTCTCCCGAAGGCATCAAGGTGCTGAGCAGCGAGCCGCTGTATCGCCCCCTGGCGTTGGACAAGCTGTAGGAGCGAGCTCGCTCGCGAACCGCTTGACGCCCGAGTCGTCGGGAGAACTGATTGCGAGCAAGCTCGCTCCTGCGAGATCAAAAACTCCCGTCAGCCGAGCTTCTGCGCCAGTTCGCCGATGAACTGCCGCAGCCACTCGTGGTGCGGCTTGTTGTGCCGGGCGATGTCCCAGACCATGAAACAGCGGAAAGAGGGCACCGGGAACGGCACCGGGCTGACACTCAGGTCGGTCATGGCCGCGTAGCTCTCGGCTGCGAAGCTGGGGATGGTGGCGATCACCTCGCTGCTCATCAGCGTGGTCAGTGCGCCACTGAAATGCGTGAAGGAGGCGGTGACGCGCCGCGCGTAGCCTGCCGCTTCGAACATGTCGTCGATGAAGCCGCGCCGGCCGTCGTAGGACACCCGCACGTGGTTGGCGGCGAAATATTCCTCCAGGGCAATCGGCTCATCCGCCGCACGGCCACGGGAGCGGAACAGGCAGGCGTAGGACGAGGAGAACAGCACCTGCGACGAATAGCTGGTGTTGAAGTCCTTGGGTTCGCTGCAGATCACCAGGTCCATGTCCGGGTCCTTCAGCGATTGCTTCCACAGCGAGCTGTTGCTCTGGTGGAAGGCGAAGCTCACGCCCAGGCCTTCTGCGGCTGCGGCATTGACGATGCGCGGTGCGAGGTAGGCCTCGATGTCGTCGGACAGGCCGATATTGAACACGTAGCTGGAATCGCGCGGCGAGAAATCCGGTTCGGCGCCCAGCACCCCGGAAATCGACGTCAACGCCTCGGCGATCTTCGGTGCCAGCTCCATCGCCTTGCGCGTGGGCTGCATGCCGGAGGCCGTGCGGATGAACAGCTCATCGCCGAAGTGCTCGCGCAGCCGGCGCAGGGCCGAGCTCACCGCGCCCTGGGTCACGTGCAGCATGGCCGAGGCGCGAGTGGCGCTGCGCTCGGTCATCAGGCAGTGGAAGGTCAGCAGCAGGTTCAGGTCGATCCGCGCGATATTACGTACGTTAATCCGGCTCATATTTCCTAATCGTTTGCCCTGCGGTCGTGGGGCTTCCTAGTCTGGCGTCCACACAAACATAACAAGGGATGGAGAGTCCTGTGGACGCGATTTCGCAAAGCGTGGGTGCTAGCAGTATCCATACCAGGGGTGGGCAGTCGGACATCCGCAAGCGGGCCATGGCGGTCGGCATCGGCAACTTCATGGAGTGGTTCGACTTCGCCATCTACGGCTATTTCGCCGCCGTGATCGGCATGCTGTTCTTCCCCTCCAGCGCGCCGGGCGTGTCGCTGCTGTCATCGCTGGCGGTGTTCGCCGTCGGCTTCCTCTCGCGGCCTTTCGGCGCGCTGATCCTCGGCCCTGTCGGCGACCGCTTCGGCCGCCGCGCGGTGCTGATCATCACCGTCTTCGGCATGGGTGTGTGCACCACCATCATCGGCCTGTTGCCCTCCTATGAGGCAATCGGCATCGCCGCGCCGATCCTGCTGATCGCCATGCGCTTCATCCAGGGCATGATGGTCGGCGGCGAGTGGTCCAGCGCCGGCATCTACATCGTCGAGAGCGCGCCGTCGAACCGCCGCGCCACCGCCGCCAGCGTGATCACCGGTACGGCGGGGCTGGCCTTCCTGTTCGGCACCTTCACCGCGGCGAGCATTTCCTCGGCGCTCGACGATGCGCAACTGGCGGCCTGGGGTTGGCGCCTGCCGTTCGTGGCGTCCATCGTGATGACCGGTATCGCCGTGTTCATCCGTCGCAGACTGGGCGATACGCCGGTCTACGAGGAAATGGTGCGCCAGCGTGATTCGCACCAGGTCCACGCGCCAAGCAAGGCCGTGCGCCGTCGCGCGTTCATCACCACTTTCGCCTTCTCCGCGCTGTTTGGCGTCTCGCTGTACTACTTCATCACCTACGCCAACAACCACCTGGTCAGCACCGTCGGCCTGCCGCGCAGCAGTGCGCTGTGGCTGTGCAGCATCGCGCTGGTGGTCTACGTCATCGTCAACCCGCTGATCGGTCGCCTCAGCGACAGCATCGGCCGGCGCAAGCTGTTGCTCGGCGCGGCTGCCGCGCTGACGGTTCTCGCCTATCCGATCTTCCTGCTGCTCAACACCGGCAACCCGGTGGCGATCCTCGTCGGCCTGACGGTGATGGGCGTGTTGGTGGCGATTACCGCGGTGATGGACGTGGTGTTGCTGGTGGAAGTATTCCCGGCCTCGATCCGTTCCACCGGCGCGGCGCTCGGCCACAACCTGGCGCTGGCCATACTCGCCGGCCCCGGCCCCTTCATCGCCGCCGCGCTGATCCGCCAGACCGGCGACGCGAACCTGCCCGCGGCCTATCTGGCGGTGGTTTCCCTGGTGTGCCTGCTGGTGCTGTGGAAGACCCTGCCGGAAACCCGCGACAACGACATCAACCGCTTCTAGTCCCTTTTCACCAGCAGTCAGGAGTCCCCATGACCCGTGTAGCAATCATCCAGGCCGCCGCCGTTCCCTACGAGCCGATGGCCAGCGTCGAGAAGGCCGGCGGCATCCTGCGCCGCGTGGCGGAGCAGGGCGCCAGGCTGGCGGTCTTCCCCGAGGCTTACATCGGCGGCTATCCCAAGGGCGCCAGCTTCGGCAGCGTGATCGGCAACCGCAGCGGCGCCGGGCGCGAGTTGTACCAGCGCTACGTCGAAGGCGCCGTGGCGCTGGACGGCCCCGAGCTGGCCACGCTGGCCGAGTTCGTCGAACAGACCGGCGTGATCACCGTGGTTGGCATCATCGAGCGCTTCGGCCGCACCCTGTATTGCACCGCCGTTACCCTGGTGCCGGGGCGTGGGATCGCCGGCTACCACCGCAAACTCATGCCGACGGGCCAGGAGCGGCTGGTGTGGGGCTTCGGCGACGGTTCGACGATCGAGCCGGTGAACAGCGAGATCGGTGTGCTGGGCAGCGTCATCTGCTGGGAGAACTACATGCCGGCGCTGCGCCAGGCCATGTACGCCCAGGGCGTGGAGCTGTACTGCGCACCGACCGCCGATGATCGGCCGTCGTGGGCGAGCTCCATGCAGCACATCGCCCTGGAGGGGCGAGTGTTCGTGCTCTCCGCATGCCAGGCGATCCGCCTGGGCGAGTATCCGCAGCAGCACCGCGAGGCGTTCGGCCTGGACTTCAAGGACGACGACTACGTGATGCGCGGCGGCAGCATGATCGTCAGCCCGCTGGGCGAGGTGCTGGCCGGGCCGGTGTTCGACTGCGAAACCGAGCTCTATGCCGACCTCGACATGGGCCAGCTCAACCAGGGCAACCTCGATTTCGACGTGTGCGGCCACTACGCGCGGCCGGACGTGTTCGAGCTGAAGGTGAACACCGCGCCCTTGCGCCCGGTCACTTTCGAAGGTTGATCGCCGATGCCCGGTGCCACCTGGCACCGGTCTTTCTCTGCCTCAGCGACCGACCCGTTGCTGCAGGTGTGCCGGATAGCGCTCGCCGACGATCTCGATCTGTCGCAGCGCGGCTTCGATGGCAGCAAGGTCGGTGGAGTCCAGTGCCAGCGTGGCCGCGCCGAGGTTTTCCTCCAGGCGATGCAGCTTGGTGGTGCCGGGAATCGGTACGATCCAGGGTTGCTGGGCCAACAGCCAGGCAATGGCAATCTGCGCGCGGGTCGCGCCCTTGCTGTCGGCGATGCGGCCGAGCACTTCGATCAGCCCGGCATTGGCCTTGCGGTTCTCTTCCGAGAAGCGCGGGACGATGTTGCGGAAGTCGTTGGCCGAGAACTGCGTGCGCTCGTCGATGGCGCCGGTGAGGAAGCCCTTGCCCAGCGGGCTGAAGGGCACGAAGCCGATGCCCAGTTCGGCCAGCAGCGGGAGGATTTCCTGCTCCGGTTCGCGCCACCACAGCGAGTACTCGCTCTGCAGCGCCGCCACCGGCTGCACCGCGTGGGCGCGGCGGATGGATTCCGGGCCGGCTTCGGAGAGGCCGAAGTGCTTGACCTTGCCCTCGCGGATCAGCTCGCCGACGGCGCCGGCCACATCTTCCATGGGCACGTTCGGGTCGACGCGGTGCTGGTAGAACAGGTCGATACGGTCGGTCTTCAGGCGCTTGAGCGACGCCTCCGCCACGGCGCGGATGTTCTCCGGGCGGCTGTCGAGGCCCAGGCCGACGTCACCGCTCGCGAAGCCGAACTTGGTGGCGATCACCACGTCGTCACGGACCGGTGCCAGGGCTTCGCCCAGCAGCTCTTCGTTGGCGAAGGGGCCGTAGGCCTCGGCGGTGTCGAAAAAGGTCACGCCGCTGTCGAAGGCACTGCGTAACAAACGGATGCCATCGTAGCGATCGACCGCCGGGCCATAGCCGTAGCTCAGGCCCATGCAGCCCAGGCCCAGTGCCGATACCTGCAGGCCGGTGCGGCCCAGTGTGCGCTTGTCCATCGAGGTCTCTCCAATCGAAAGTCAGTCCTGAAGCGGGAAGGGCAGTATTGCCCGGCGAAACGTCTGGAATGGACTTTACTCAAGGACTTTCAGTGTGATTAGACGGCTGGAAGCGCATTCGCCTATGAGTGTGGCTCATGGATTATGCCCGGTCATTCATGAGAGTCCTTCATAGGTCCAAACGCGTTTCCCCTCTTAATCGATAGTGCGCGGCGACCTAGCATGGTCCGCCTATCGAACAGCGAAGTGGAGAACCCCATGAGCGAACCAGCTTCTACCGCCCACAAGGCTTTCGGCGACATCGCCCCGGCGCTGGCCGACTACACCGACCAGGTGCTGTTCGGCGATGTCTGGCAACGCCCCGGCCTCTCGCCGCGTGACCGCAGCCTGGTCACCGTGGCCAGCCTGGTGGCGCGCTACCAGGCCAACGAACTTTATTTTCACCTGGGCAAGGCGCTGGACAACGGCCTGACCCGCGAGGAGCTGATCGAGGCCATCACCTACCTGGCTTTCTATTCCGGCTGGCCCACGGCCTCCACCGCACTGGGCGTCGCCCGCCGCGTATTTGCCGAGCGCGATGCCGCCTGAGGAGTACTCCATGGAATACCGTTACCTGGGCCGCAGCGCCCTGAAAGTCTCACCCCTGTGCCTGGGCGCCATGATGTTCGGCGGCGAGACCGACGAGCCGACCTCGCGGCGCATCATCGACAAGGCCCTGGAGCAGGGCGTCAACTTCATCGATACCGCCGACGTCTACCACAAGGGCCGTTCCGAAGAGGTGGTCGGCCGCGCGGTCGCCGCCCGCCGGGATGACTGGGTGATCGCCAGCAAGTTCGGCAATGCCCTGGGCGATGGCCCGAACCAGCGCGGCCAGTCGCGCAAGTGGATCTACCAGTCGGTGGAGGACAGCCTGCGGCGCCTGGGCACCGACTACCTGGACATCCTCTACTTCCACCGCACCGACGTCGCCGCGCCGCTGGAAGAGGGCCTGCGCGCGGTGGGCGAGCTGATCCGCCAGGGCAAGGTGCGCTACTACGGCCTGTCCAACTTCCGCGGCTGGCGCATCGCCGAGGTGGTACGCCTGGCCGACCAGTTGGGAATGGACCGGCCGATCTGCAGCGAGCCGCTGTACAACCTGGTGGACCGCACCGCGGAGGTCGAGCAACTGCCGGTCGCCGGTCACTTCGGCATCGGAGTGGTGCCCTACAGCCCCCTGGCCCGCGGCATCCTCACCGGCAAGTACCGGCCCGGCGCCGAACCGCCGGTGGACTCCCGCGTTGGCCGTGGCGATAAACGCATTCACCAGACCGAATGGCGTCCTGAATCCCTGCAGATCGCCCAGCGCATCGCCGAGCACGCGGTGGCCCGCGGTACCACGCCGGCCGCGTTCGCCCTGGCCTGGGTGCTGAACAACCCGTTGGTCAGCTCGATCATCGCCGGCCCGCGTACCGAGGAGCACTGGGACGGCTACCTGCCGGCACTGGACCTGCAACTGACCGCCGAAGACGAGGCGCTGGTGGACAGCCTGGTGCCGCCTGGCCACGCCTCCACTCCCGGCTACAGCGATCCTGCCTATCCCGTCGAAGGCCGCCCGGCCCGTTAATGACCTTGAGGAGCAATGCCGATGAAGACCCTTGGATATGCTGCGCAGAACCCGCAGGACCCGCTCGCTCCCTTTACCTTCGAACGACGCTCGCTGCGCGACAATGACGTGGCAATGGATGTCCTTTACTGCGGCGTCTGCCACTCCGACCTGCACCAGGCGCGCAACGACTGGGGCTTCAGCCGCTACCCGATGGTGCCGGGCCACGAGATCGTCGGCCGGGTCAGCGCCGTCGGCTCGAAGGTCACCCGCTACCAGGTCGGCGACGCCGTGGCGGTGGGCTGCATGGTGGATTCCTGCCAGGTGTGCGACCAGTGCCGCAAGGGCGAGGAACAGCTGTGCCGCGAAGGCAACACCCAGACCTACAACGACCGTGACCGCGTGACTCGCGAGGCGACCCAGGGCGGCTACTCCAAGCAGCTTGTGGTGCGCGAGGAATTTGTCCTGCGCGTGCCGGACGGCCTGGACCTGAGCAAGGCCGCGCCGCTGCTGTGCGCCGGCATCACCACCTATTCGCCGCTGCGCACCTGGAACGTCGGGCCGGGCAGCCGCGTGGGCGTGGTCGGTCTCGGCGGGCTGGGACACATGGCGGTGAAGCTGGCGGTCGGCCTGGGCGCCAGCGTCACTGTGCTCAGCCGCACCGCGGACAAGCGCCAGGATGCCCTGGACCTGGGGGCGGATGCGCTGCTGGCGTCCTCCGACGCCGATGCGATGAAGGCCGCCGCCAACGGCTTCGACCTGATCATCGACACCGTGCCGGTGAAGCATGACCTCAAGCCGTACCTGCCGCTGCTGGACGTCGACGGCACCCTGGTGCTGGTCGGTCAGGTCGGTCCGGTGGACGAGATCAGCACCGTACCGCTGCTGCTGGGACGTCGGCGCATCGCCGGCTCGCCCATCGGCGGCATTGCCGAAACCCAGGAGATGCTCGATTTCTGCGCCAGGAAGAACATCCTGCCGGAGTGCGAGATGATCCGCATGGACGAGATCAATCACGCCTACGAGCGCATGGAGCGCTCCGACGTGCGCTACCGCTTCGTCATCGATCTCGCGACGTTGGCCTGAGGCGCCGCGCCGGACGCGTTCGGCGGCCGGCGCTCATTGCTGGTGGCGCAGTGCGTCCACCAGCACCGAGAAGGCGCGGGACTTCTGCCGTCGGCTCGGGTAGTAGAGGTGGTAGCCGGGGAAGGTCGGGCACCAGTCTTCCAGTACCTTCGCCAGGCGCCCGGCGGCGACATGCTCGGTAACCATGTCGTCGGGGAGATAGGCCAGGCCGAAGCCATCCAGCGCAGCGCGCAGAATGTGCGGGCTGCTGTTGAAGGTCAGTTGCCCTTCGACGCGGGCCTTCACCTCGTGACCGTCCTTGCTGAATTCCCAGGCCATCAGCCCGCCGTAAGTCGGTAGCCGCAGGTTCAGGCAATCATGCCCGGCGAGCGCCGGCACATCGGCTGGTTGGCCCTTGCGCGCGAGATAGCCGGGGCTCGCCACAACCGCCATGCGTAGGTCCGGGGCGATGCGCACGGCAATCATGTCCTTGGCCACCTGATCGCCCAGGCGCACGCCGGCATCGAAGCGCTCCGCGGCGATGTCGGTCAGGCCGTAGTCGATGCTGACCTCGACCTTGATGTCGGGGTAGTCCGGCAGCACTTTCGACAGCTTCGGCCAGAGCACGGTACTGGCCGCGTGTTCGGCGGCGGTGATGCGCAGGGTGCCGACCGGCTTGTCGCGGAAGTCACTGAGGGCCGCTAGTTCCGCCTCGATCTCCTCGAAGCGCGGAGCCAGGGTAGTGAGCAGTCGCTCACCGGCTTCGGTGGGGGAGACGCTGCGCGTGGTCCGGCTGAGCAGGCGCAGGCCCAGGCGGGTTTCCAGCGCGCGGATGGTGTGGCTCAGCGCCGACTGGGAGACGCCCAGTTGCGCCGCCGCCTTGGTGAAGCTGCCTTCGCGCGCCACGGTGACGAAGGCGATCAGGTCGTTGAAGTTTTCCCTTGGCATCTCGGCTCCGCGGCATCGGGCGCGGCAGGGGGCCGCGCCCGATGCAGTGTATCCGAGTCGCCTGGTTGCCTGCCGCGCCTACAGCGTGACCACCACCTTGCCGAACTGCTGGTTGGACTCCAGGTAGCGGTAGGCCTCGACGATCTCGTCGAAGGCGAAAGTGCGGGCGATCACCGGGCGCAACGAGCCATCGGCAAGGCCGGCGAGAATGTAATCCTTGGCTTCCTGCTGGCGCAGCGGATCTTCGAGCACCTCGTAGACCCGGTAGCCGCGCAGGACCAGCGAGCGACTGAGCACCTCGAAGAGGGGGAAGGGCGTGGGCTCGGGGCTCAGGCCGCCGTACTCGATGAGGATGCCGCCTTCGGCCATGGCCGCGGTCAGCGGTTCGAAGATCGGGCCGCCCACCGGGTCGAACACCACCCGCACACCGGCCTTGCCGGAGATATCGAGCAGGCGTGAGCGCAGGTTCTCCTCCTTGCTGGCAATGACCTCGGCGGCGCCGGCCTGCAGCAGGGCTTCGCGTTTGGCCGACGTGCGGGTCACCGCAATGGGCACCGCGCCTGCGCGACGGGCGATCTGGATGGCGGCCAGGCCGACGCTGCTCGACGCGGCGGTGATGACGACGAAATCTCCCTCGCGCAGCCCGGCTACCTGGACCAGCGCGCCATAGGCGGTGAGGTACTGCATCCAGGTGGCCGCGGCGTCGCTCCAGGCCTGCCCCGGCGGGTTCTTCACCAGGCGAGCTTGCGGGACCACCAGGCGCTCGGCGTGGGTAGGGTCCTGCTGCATCGAGGTCGGCGGCAGGACACTCACCGCGTCACCCGGCGCGAACCCGCGCACCGCGCTGCCCACGGCCTCGACCACGCCTGTGGCTTCCAGCCCGAGCCCGGAGGGGAACTGCGGGCTCTCGATGTAGCGATCAGTCCGCAGCAGCGCTTCGGCGCGGTTCAGTCCCAGGGCTTTGACCCGGATGCTGACTTCGTTCACGCCGGGTTGGCGACCCTCCACTGGTTCGATGCGCAGGACCTCCGGGCCGCCGAACTGGTGGAAACGCACTGCGCGGGTCTTGATGCTTTCCATGTGATGCTCCCATACGAAATTGATTTGACGTAAAGCGACTATCAGTCATGGGTTTCGCCCAATAAATGGCGTATAGAAACAATCAGTCGAAATCAGGAGTTCCGAATGGATCGTCTGACCAGCATGGAAGTCTTTGTTCGCGCGGTGGACCTCGGGTCCTTCGCGGCGGCGGCGGATGCCTTGGAAATGTCCGCGCCCATGGTGGGCAAGCATGTGCGCTTTCTCGAAGAACGCCTGGGTGCCCAGTTGCTGCTGCGCAGCACGCGCCGGCAGAGCCTGACCGAGGCCGGGCGGATCTACTACGAACGCTGTCGCGCGCTGCTGGCCGATGCCGAGGCGGCGGACATCCTCGCCGCCGGTGAAGTGGCCGAGCCGCGCGGCAGGCTGCGGGTGGCCATGCCAGTGCATTTCGGCCGGCGCTGCGTGGCGCCAGTCCTGCTGGAGCTGGCGCAGCGCTACCCGCAACTGGAGCTGGACCTGCGTTTCAGCGACCGGCTGACGGACCTGGCGGAAGAGCAGATCGACCTGGCGATCCGCACCGGCGAGCCGCAGCCCAGAGACGGCATCATCGCGCGCCGCATCGGCCGGCAGCGCATGGTGGTCTGCGCGGCGCCAGCCTATCTGGCGGTCCATGGACGGCCGGACGGCATCGCCGAGCTGGCGGCTCACCGCCTGCTGGTCTACCACCGCTCCGGGCGGATCAACCCCTGGCTGTTCCCTCGCGAGGGGCAGTCGCCGGAAGAGTTCGCGCCGAGCTCCCGGTTGCGCTTCGACGACCTGGCCGCCATAGCCGATGCAGCCACACGCGGCATGGGGCTGGCATGGCTGCCTTACTGGCTGGTGCGGGAAGTCATCGCGCAGGGCGCGCTGGAGGAGTTGCTGCCAGGGCAGCCGGGTTTTCTCTACGACGTGCACGCGACGTGGCTGCAGACCACTCAGCTGCCGCGCAAGGTGCGCCTGGCGATCGATGCGCTGGTCGAGGTGATACCCGGCCTGGTCATGCCAGCGGGGCGGGAATAGGGCGGCCCTGGAGACCGCCCGGCGGCGTCATCTGCCCGGCGTGAGTTGCAGGACGCGGTCGCGGCCGCCTTCGGCGAGCAGGTAGCCGCCCTTGCCGTCCGGCACGATGGATTGCGGGGCCTTGAGGAACGACAGGATGGTGCGCGGTTCCCCCTTGCCGTCCCATAGCAGCAGGCGGGCACGGTGGGTGGAGTCTTCGCTGATCCACAGGCCGCGGGCGTCGCACATCAGGAAGGTCGGCTGGTTCAGGCCCGAGAGCAGGATGGGGTCCTTGCCGTCATCGCTGAACTGGTGCACCACGCCTTTCTTCTTCTCGGTGTAGAGCAGTTTGCCGTCGGTGCAGCGGGTGACGGATTCGGTCTCCTGCAGCTTGTCGCGCAGCACGGTCAGCTCGCCATCGCTCCAGCGGTAACGCAGCAGACGGCCATCCTCGCGGCGGTCCTCGATGGCGTAGAGATTCTCGCCGTCGTCCCACAGGCCCTGTACCGACTGGCCCATGAACAGGTCGGTGATCTTGCCATCCTTGAGCAATTGCACCGGCCTGCCGTCGGACTCCTGGCTGAACACCCAGCCGCCCTGTGCGGCGATCATGCCGTCAGGCTTGGATAACCCGTCGACCATGACCCGGCGCTGGCCATCGGCGGCGATGCGCAGGATGTTGCCCTTGTCCTTCTTCAGCTCCTGGCTGACCAGCAGGCCGCCATCGGCAAGCGGGACCAGCGATGCAGCCTTCTGCACGTTCTGGTGCAGAACCGCGACGGACCAGCCATTGGCTGCCTGCACAGGGTAGAAGTCCTGCCAGGCGAAGAAGGCCACGGCGGCGGCGATGACGAAACTGGCACCGGTCAGAGCCAGGCGAAATAGCGGGCGACGGGACGGACGCGCGGAGGTCTGGGACATGTATCGGCTGCCAATACAGAGGTGGGCGGCGCTGGGGCGATCCTTTTGATTGTGTGCCTTCCTGGCGTCCAGCGTGCGGGCCGGCATGGTAACCAGACAGTTCATCGGCGGGCTAGGGCGAAAAGCGGTGATGGGCGTCACGCCAGTGAAGGTGGAACGCAGCAGCGATCGCTGTATGACCGACGATATTGGGACGAATGTGCCGCGAATAGGTGGCTATCGAAGGGGTAATTTGCGGCTCTTTGTCGCGTTTGTGTCTATTTGCAGACCATGCGGGAGAACTGGGAAGACGGCTTGATGGCCAATGGCCTACAATTCCCGTGTCCTTTGCTGAGGACAATCCAGACGGCTGTTGCGGACAGGAAGTTCGCAACAGCCGTTTTCTTTTCTGTGCTTCACTGCGCCGGACGCATTGCCGGAACCGCTTCCAGCTTCTGTAGCCGCAGTGGTGCACCGCGCAGGAAGGTGCCGATCTGGCTGGCATCCATCGGCTTGCCGAACAGATAACCCTGCGCACAATCGCACTCCAGTTGCTGCAGCTGGCGAAGCTGCACGGCGTTCTCCACGCCCTCGGCGATGACCTTCAGCCCCAGCTCGCGGCCCAGCGCCAGGGCATTGCGCAATACGATCAGGCGGCGCGGGTCGCCTTTGTTCACGTCGGCCAACAGGTGGCGGTCGAGTTTCATCTCGGTGAAGGGCAGCTCCATCAGGCGCTGCAGGGTGGAGTGTCCGCAACCGAAATCATCGATGGCCAGGCCGCAACCCAGCAGGCGCAGACGCAGCACGTTCTCCAGGCTCAGCGGTGGGGCATGCAGCGGCGAGGATTCGGTCAGCTCGAAGGTGATTCGCTGGGGTTCGATGTCCAGCCCGCGTAGATTCCTCTCCACGGTGGCGGCGAAATCGATCTGGGCGATCTGCTCGGCTTCCAGGTTGAAGGACAGCTTCAGCTCGTTGCTGCCCTGGGCGCGCAGCGCTTCGACAGCCTGGGTCATCAACTCGAAGAGCATGCCGTCGAGCTTGCCGGCGCGGCGCAGGGCGGGCAGGAACTCTGCGGGTAGCAGCACCGTGCCTTCTTCCAGCTGCCAGCGAGCGAGCACTTCGAATCCATAGACCTGCGCCGTGGCGACGTTGACCTTGGGTTGCAGGTAGGCGCGCAGCTTACCGCGCGCCGGCAGGCCTGCCGGTTCGCCATCGTCCGCCGTGCTGCTCTCTGCCAGCGGCAGGCCGAGCTGGCCACTCGATGGCTGGAAGTCGCTGAGCAGCGCCCGCAGGCGCTCCAGAGTGGCGGCATCGTTACCCAGCCAGAAGACCTTCATGCCCTGCAATTGCAGGAGATACGAGAGGGCACTCCAGGTGCCCGGGGCCATCTCCCCGCTGACTACCACGCCGTGGGCCAGGCGCTCGCGGGCAACGGTCTGAAGGAATTCCAGGCGGGCAACCGGATCGATGCGCACATCGCAGATCAGCAAGTGGACGCCCCCCTGGCTGCGCAGCCGATCCAGTGCGAATGCGTTGCTGGAAACTTCCGACAGGAAGCTGTAGCCCAGATGATGCAGTGCGGTGACAGCGGTCGAGCGGTGCAGGCCGGAAGCCTGGAGTACCAGCGCGGAGAGCGGAGGCATGGGTTTTCTCACGGAAGATTGGCCCTGTGTATTCTCAGGAAGGCTGCCCTTGATGTGAGGCGGATGATTCCAGTTCTTCTGTCAGGGAAATCCCATCGGAACCGCTTCCGGTTTGTCAGCTTCTTCCGTATCCCTGGCGGAAGCGGTTGAGTGCCACTACCGACGCCACGATCGACCGGCGCTTCCCGGCAGCACCGCCGTCGAGGTGGCGAATGCCCAGCGTCCCCGATCACAGCGGCCACCGGCAGGGTCGGCGGCAGTTCGATGTGGCGCAGGTGTCGCCAGCGCTGGCTCGAGCCTTCCCGACAGGGCAGCCAGGGCAATCCGAGGTCGACCCTGGTGGCCTCCCATGTTAGGGTCCTTGTGCTCCCTTTCACGTCCGCACCGGCTACCCACGGCCGCGCGGCACGCCCTGAACAAGGAGAAATGGCTCATGTCACGTCCCGCATCGAGGGGACCTGTCGACACGGCCATGGTCCCGCAAAGCGAGGCCTCAGCCACTGCGCTGCTGAACCTCTGGCTCAGCCGACCTCAGCAGACCGCAGTGTTCCTGGATGTCGACGGAACCCTTCTGGACATCGCCGAATCACCCGGCGCGGTCGTCGTACCGCCCGGGCTGCTCGATGCACTCACGCACCTGCATCGCCGACTCGATGGTGCCCTGGCCCTGATCAGCGGCCGCCCGGTCGAAGAACTCGACCGGCTCTTCCACCCCCTGCGTCTCGCCGCCAGCGGCGGTCATGGCGCCCACTGGCGCGAGAGCGGCGACAGCCCGTTGCGTCGTACCACCAGGGACCTGCCCGCCAGCGTGCGAGTGCAGTTGAACGCCCTGGCGAACCGGCATGTCGGAATCCATGTCGAGGACAAGGGCAGCAGCCTTGCACTGCACTACCGCTCCGTACCCTCGCTGGCCACCGATCTGCGCGTCGAGTTGCAGTCGTTGTTGCGCTCTCCGGCAGGTACCGGGTTGCGGCTGCTCAATGGCAAGCAGGTTTACGAAGTCGTCAACGAAGGCGTCGACAAGGCCCGCGCCGTCCAGCGGCTGCTGGAAATGCCGGGCTTCGCCGGGCGCCTGCCGCTGTACATCGGCGACGACGTCACCGACGAGCCCGCCATCGCGCTGATGCCGACGCTGGGCGGCCTCGGGCTGTCCGTCGGGCGCGCGTTGCCCGGCGCCAGCGCCGTCTTCAGCGATGCGCAGCAAGTCCGTCATGCACTGATGCAAGCAGGAGGAAACCACCGATGACGAACCGGCACGAAGGTGCTCTGGAACTGGGCCTGATCGGCAACTGCCGGGTGGCCGCCCTGGTCAATCCGCAGGCGCGACTGGTCTGGTGGTGCTACCCGAATTTCGACAGTGACCCGACCTTCTCCCGGCTGCTGGCCGGGGACGACGAAAAAGGTTTCGCCGATGTGGTGCTGGAGAACCAGATCAGCAGGACGTCCGATTACCAGCGCAACACGGCGATCATCACCACCGTGCTGCGCGATGACAGCGGTGGCGCGGTGCGCATCACCGACTTCGCCCCACGCTTCCTGCAGCACGGCCACGTCTATCGCCCGGCGCAGCTGTGCCGGCTGGTCGAACCCATCGAAGGCGTGCCGAAAATCACCCTGCGGGTGCGTCCGACCCACGGCTACGGCAAGCCCAGCCAGGGCGTCACGGGCTCCAGCCATATCCGCTACCTGGAGGGCGAAGAGCCGCTGCGCCTGACCACTGACGCGCCGCTGGCCTACATCCAGCACGAAACACCGTTCGCCCTGCGCCACCCCGTGAGCCTGGTGATCGGCCTCGACGAACCGCTGGACAATGCTCCGGGCGAAGTCGTCCGCGATTACCTCAAGCGCACCCAGAACCACTGGCACGACTGGGTGCGTGGCCTGGCGATCTGCTTCGAGTGGCAGGCGGTGGTGATCCGCTCGGCGATCACCCTGAAACTGTGCAACTTCGAGGACACCGGCGCGATCATCGCGGCCGCCACCACCTCCATACCGGAGGCGCCGGATTCCCAGCGCAACTGGGACTACCGCTACTGCTGGCTGCGCGACGCCTACTTCGTGATCCTCGCCCTCAACCGCCTGGGCGCGACGCGGACCATGGAGGGCTACATCGACTTCATCACCACCGTGGCCAGCGGCGACGCCGAGCTCAAGCCGCTGTACGGGATCATTCCCAACCAGGACACCAGCGAACGCGTCGAGCCGGACCTCGCCGGTTTTCTCAATCACGCGCCGGTGCGCGTCGGCAACCAGGCGGTGGAGCAGAACCAGCACGACGTGTTCGGCTCGGTTGCCCTGGCGGTCCTGCAGAGCTTCGTCGACGAGCGCCTGCCTAACCCGAGCAGCGAGGGCATGCTGCACCTGCTGGAAAACCTCGCCGCCAAGGCCGTGCACGCCGCTTTCGAGCCGGATGCCGGCATCTGGGAGTACCGCGGCCGCCAGCGTGTCCATACGCATTCCGCGCTGCTCTGCTGGGTCGCCTGCGACCGCGTCGGGCGCATCGCCAGGCGCCTGGGGCGCAGCGAGGAAGCCGCTGGCTGGATGGACAAGGCGGCCAACCTGCGCGAACAGATCCTCGCCAAGGCCTGGAGTGAGAAGAAGCAGTGCTTCACTGGCGCCTTCGGCCACGACGACCTCGACGCCAGCGTGCTGCTGATGAACGAGTTGGGGATCATCGAAGCTGACGATCCGCGCTTTATCGCGACCGTCGAATGCATCGGCCGCGAGCTCAACGTCAACGGCCAGATGCTGCGCTACGCCGCGGCGGACGATTTCGGCGTGCCGGAAACCGCCTTCCTGGTGGTGAAGTTCTGGTACCTCGACGCGCTGGCCGCCATCGGCCGTACCGAGGAGGCGCGCCAGCTGTTCGAGCAGCTCATCGCCGCGCGCAATAGCTACGGGCTGCTCTCCGAGGACCTGCACCCACATACCGGCGAGCTGTGGGGGAACATTCCACAGACCTATTCCATGGCGGGGCTGATCAACTCGGCCATGCGTCTTTCCATTGGCTGGGAGGAAGGCCTATGCCGCGCCTCGTGGTGATATCCAACCGGGTCGCGATTCCCGATGAGAACGGCCCGGCGCCGGGCGGGCTGGCCGTGGCGGTGGAAGCCGCCATGCGCAACCGCGAGGGCATCTGGTTCGGCTGGAGCGGCGAGAAGGCCGAGGAGCCGGGCCCGCTGACCGTGGTCCAGCGCGACAACCTGCAGTACATCCTCACCGACCTGCACCCGCAGGATTTCGACGAGTACTACAACGGCTTCGCCAACCGCGTGCTCTGGCCGATCCTGCATTACCGGGTGGATCTTGCCGAGTTCAACGAGGCCGAGTTCGGCGGTTATCAGCGCGTCAACGAATTCTTCGCCGAACGCCTGAGCCCGCTACTGGAGGAGGACGACGTCCTCTGGGTCCACGACTACCACCTGATCCCCCTGGCCTCGGCCCTGAGGCAGCGCGGGCACGGCAACCGCATCGGCTTCTTCCTGCACATCCCGATGCCGCCGGCCGACCTCATCACCGCGTTGCCGCACCACGACGAACTGATCCGCGCGCTCACCGAATACAACCTGATCGGTTTCCAGACCGAGAACGACGCCAGCAACTTCGCCCGTTACCTCACGCGTGTGGTTGGTGCGGCGACCCCCGATGGCCGGCGCTATCACCTGGAGGACCAGCATTTTCGCGTGGGCGTGTTCCCGGTGGGCGTGGATGCCGCCGGTTTCCGCCGTCTCGCCGAGGAAGCATCACAGAGCCAGGCCGCCGAAGACCTGCGCGAGAGCCTGGGCGGCCGTGCGCTGATGGTGGGGGTGGATCGGCTCGACTATTCCAAGGGCATCGTCAACCGGCTGGATGGCTACGAGCGCTTCCTCGAACTCAATCCGGACTGGCACAACCGCGTCACCTGCTTGCAGATTTCACCGGGCAGCCGCCAGGACATCCCCGAGTACGCCGACATCGACGCCGCCGTCAGCGCGCGGGTAGGGCATATCAACGGGCGATTCGGCGCGGTGTCCTGGGTGCCGCTGCGCTATGTGGCGCGCAACCACCAGCGAGCAGACATCGCCATGGTCATGCGCCACGCGCGGATCGGCCTGGTGACGCCGCTGCGCGATGGAATGAACCTGGTTGCCAAGGAATTCGTCGCCGCCCAGGACCCGGACGATCCCGGCGTGCTGATTCTTTCCCAGTTCGCCGGCGCGGCCGCCGAACTGGGTGGCGCGCTGATCATCAATCCCCATGATCGTGGCGCCCTGGCCGATGCCATGGCGCAGGCGCTGCGCATGCCGCTGAAGGAGCGCCAGGCGCGCCACCGCGACATGTACGCGGTGCTGGAAGCCAACGACATCCGCTTCTGGGGGCCCAGCTTCATCGATGCGCTGACCCGGCCGGGGAGGGCGCTGAACTGGTTGTCCAATCACTACCTGAGTCACTGACGCAAACAACAAGCCCCGCTTCGGCGGGGCTTTCTTCGAGCGGGCAGGTGCGCTCAGGCGGTTGGTTTCTTGCTGTCGGACTTCGCCCACTGCGATTTTTTCTCGACCTTCACCGCCAGTTGGCCAACGGGGATTTCCTGGATTTCACCGCCCTGGGAGAGGAAGGCAGCAATCTTTTCATCAAGCTCCGAACGTTCGCGAATCAGCTGTGAATCAGTCATGAAGTCACCTATGCGTTGGGGCGCCAAACCGGCACCGGCAGACTACACCTGTTTTGTTCAAAGCGCCGGGATAGCTCGACCATTTGTCAAAATCACCACTGGTCGTGAAAAAAAGCTATGAATATGCGCCAAACCTTGTATTCTGCATGGGCTGCCTGCCCAGTAACGAGTTCCGCGACTTGATGTTCTTCTACAAGATGCTCCATCTCCTCGGCACCTCTTCACTACGCATTCAGCTCATCGCCGGTCGGCTTTCGGCCGGCCTTTAGCATATTTTTAGGAGACAACATCATGTCCGATCGTCAAAACGGCATCGTCAAGTGGTTCAACGCTGAGAAGGGCTTCGGCTTCATCACCCCGGAAAGCGGCCCGGACGTATTCGTTCACTTCCGTCAGATCGAAGGCAACGGCTACAAGTCCCTCGACGAAGGCCAGAAGGTCAGCTTCGTTGTGACTGCCGGCCAGAAAGGCCCGCAAGCTGAACAAGTTCGCGCTGTCTAATCGACATCGCTGACGAAGAAAGCCCCGCTTAGGCGGGGCTTTTTTTTGCCTGTTCGATTTGCTCCGCGCCATTCGACAGCGCAATAAAAAACGCCCGGTGCAGTGCATCGGGCGTTTTTGTTTTGAAGGGGGTGAGCCAGCCGAAGCCGGCTCACTGGCTCCCGATCACTCCTGTTGCGGGTCGAACTGCTTGTCGCGGATCAGCAGGGCGGGGATCACCCCGCAGATGAAGTACGCGGCACCCATCACCAGGAAGCCCACGCCGATGGACATCTGCGTGGCGAGGAAACCGATCACCGCCGGCGCAATAGCCGCGCCGATGCGACCGATGTTGTAGGCACCGCCCACGGCTGTGCCACGGAACGCCGCAGCGAAGCTCTCGGTCATGTAGGTCGCGTTCACGCCATACGGAATGCCGTAGAGGAAGCCGAACACCACCAGCATCCACAGAATGTTCTCGGGGCTGTGGAACAGCACGATCACCGGCAGGAACACCGCGGTGCCCAGGGCGCCGAAGGAGAACACGGTGCGGCGGCCGAACCAGTCGGCGGCGACGCCGGCCAGTACCTTGCCGAGGATCATCGCGGCATAGGTGCCGACCAGGTAGGCGGTCATGGCCTTGAAGTTCATGCCCATCTCGGTTTCCAGGTACGACGGCATCCAGTTGTTCACGCCGTAGTAGCCGAACTGCAGGAAGCCGGCGGTCAGCGCCCAGAACAGGAACATGCGGCTGGCCTTCGGGTCGGCGAAAATCTGGCGGAAGGCGTTCTGCCGTGGAGCGGCAACCGTTCCGGCAGGAGCGTTGGCCTTGCGCTGCTGGCGTTCGGCCTGCGCCTGGATCCAGGCGGCGGGCTCGGGAATCAGCTTGCGCATGGCGATGGCCAGTACCACCGGGATGATGGCGATATAGAACAGGTAGCGCCAACCGTGGTCCGGCAGGATCCAGCCGGCCAGCAGGGTGGCGACGATGTAGCCGACCGACCAGCCTGCCTGCAGGGTGCCCAGCACAGTGGTGCGGTATTTGGTGGGCACGTACTCGGCCATGAGCGTATTGCAGGCCACGTAAAGGGCGCCGAGGCCGAGCGACGCGACGAAGCGTGCCGCGGCGAACTGCCAGTAGTTGTGGGTCAGACCAAGAACAGCGGTGCCGACGGAGAACAGCACGATGGTCCAGACCACCGTCTTGACCCGGCCGAAGCGATCGCACGCCCAGCCGCCGTAGATCCCACCGAAGGCCATGCCGGCCAGGGTGACGCTGCCCAGGCTGCCGGCCTGGAGGTTGCTCAGGCCGAACTCGGCCTTGAGGCTGGTGAGGCTGTAGGAGAGCAGCATCAGGTCTGCGCCATCGATCAGCAGGCCGATGAAGCAGAAGGCGAAGACGAGGACCCAGGTCTTGTCCTGGGTAGCGGCGGTTGCCGCCGGAGCGGAAGCAGTGTTTTCCATGAACGAATTACCTGTTGTAGTTGTTGGCGGACCGGCGTGCCGGTCCTCGGTAAGCGTGTGGCAGGTGCTTTTGGGTTGGCAGGCGCGGGGTGCGTGGCCCCGCGCCGCCTGAGGGGGTCAGGCCTGGGCTTCGCGGATCATGTTGCGGGCGATGATCACCTGCTGGATCTGCGTGGTGCCCTCGTAGAGCCGGAACAGGCGGACGTCGCGGTAGAAACGCTCGATGGCGTACTCGCTGACGTAGCCGGCGCCGCCGTGGATCTGCACGCAGCGATCGGCAACGCGGCCGCACATCTCGGTGGCGAACATCTTGGCGCAGGAGGCCTCGGTGCTGACGTTGCGGCCCTCGTCGCGCTTGCGCGCAGCGTCCAGCACCATGCAGCGGGCGGCGTAGATCTCGGCCTTGCTGTCGGCGAGCATCGCCTGGATCAGCTGGAACTCGGCAATCGGCTGGCCGAACTGCTTGCGCTCCAGGGCGTACTGCAACGCATCGGCGAGCATGCGTTCGGCGGCGCCGACGCTCAGCGCGGCGATGTGCAAGCGGCCCTTGTCGAGCACCTTCATGGCGGTCTTGAAGCCGACGCCCTCGACGCCGCCGATGAGCTGGCTGGCCGGGATGCGCACGTTGTCGAAGATCACGTCGCTGGTGTGCGCGCCTTTCTGGCCCATCTTGTGGTCCGGCTTGCCGAGGGAAATGCCTGGCGTGCCGCGTTCGACGATGAATGCGCTGATGCCGCCGGAACCCTTGATCGCCGGGTTGGTGCGGGCCATCACGGTATAGATGCCGGCGTGCGGGGCGTTGGTGATGAAGCGCTTGGTGCCGTTGAGCACGTAGAAGTCGCCATCGCGCACGGCGGTGGTCTTCAGCGAGGCGGCGTCGGAGCCCGAGTCCGGCTCGGTCAGGCAGAAGGCGCTGAGCAGTTCGCCGCTGGCGAGCTTGGGCAGATAATCGGCTTTCTGTTCCGGCGTGCCGTCGATCAGGATGCCGATGGAGCCGATGCCGTTGTTGGTGCCGATGTAGGAGCGGAAGGCGGGGGAGGTGCGGCCGAGTTCGAAGGTGATGTTCACCTCTTCTTCCATGGTCACGCCCAGGCCGCCGAACTCTTCGGGGATGGTCAGGCCGAACAGGCCCATCTCGCGCATCTGCTGGATGATGTCCTGCGGGATCGCGTCGGTTTCGGCAACCTCGTTTTCCCGCGGGATCAGCACTTCGCCGACGAACTGGTGGATGGAGTCCAGAAGTATCTGCAGCGTTTCTGGGTCTCGGATCATGTGCACTCCTCACAAGGCCCGCGAGCGGGCCAGTCTGGCGAGGCACCGTCACCCGAGATTCAGCGAGCGGCGGCACCTATGTTGTTGACCATGTTGATCAGGCGGGGCCCGATGTCGTCCTCGAGCTTCTCGCGGGTCAGCTGGAAGCTCGGTCCGCCGCAGTTGAAGGCCAGCAGGCCGTACTGCGGGTGTACCAAGGGCACGGCGACGGAGTTGACGTCGCGGTGCCATTCACCGATCGACAGGCAGTAGCCGTAGTCGGTGTAGTCCCTGAAGGCGCGGTCCAGACCCTTGCGGATGGCCGGCCAGTTGTCCGGTTCGCGTTCGCGAACGTGGTCGAGCAGGAATTCCCGTTCGTTTTCCGGCATCGCCGCGAGGCACGCGCGGCCTACCGAACTCACCGCCAGCGGCAGGTAACTGCCGATCTGCCGGCGCATCGTCATGTTTCCCTGTCCCTGGACCACATCCAGGTAGACCATCTGCAGGCGGTCGCGGGCGGCCATGGCCACCGCCGCCTGGGCGTGGTTGGCCAGTTCCTCCATCAGCGGATGGGCCACCGCGCGGATCGACAGGTTCGACAGCATCGCGTAGCCGAAACCCAGCACGCCGACATCCAGCTGGTACTTGCCCGAATGCACCTCGCGCTTGAGGCAACCCAGGCGCATCAGGGTGTTGGTCAGGCGCGTCACCGTCGGCTTGGGCAGGTCGGTCTTGCGGGCCAGGTCCTGGTTGCTCAGCACGTTTTCCCGTGGCGTGAAGCAACGCAGGATCTCCAGGCCGCGAGCCAGCGCCGTGACGAACTGGCCGCTGTTTTCCTCTTCGCTCAGTGCCGTGGCCGGGTCGTACAGGCCGCGTTCCAGCAGGCCGATTTCACCTTCGTTTTTCGTCGGCGCAGCCGAGTCCATCTCCGTCTTGTTGCGGCGCATGGTAGAACCCCTATTCACGGAAAATCAATAAAATAAAATTCAGTTTCGTCAGACGAAATTGTAATGGGTCTGAACTGGTTAGTACAGGCGTGCCGCTAAAAATATATCTGGCTCAGGTTTTAAAGGGCTTTCAAGGCTATTTGGCTCATCACCGTTTACAGCGGCGATCCAGGATCACTATGATTAAATCGAAATACGGAATGTAGTTTCGTCAGGCGAAACAAAAGTGAGGTCACAGCTTTCATGAGTACCAGCGTGGTTCATCTCGATATCCAGGCTAACGGTGTGGCGGTTGTCCGCATCGACCGCCCGGAAGCCAAAAACGCCCTCAATGCTGCGGTGCGCCAGCAACTGGCCGAGCACTTCCGCGCCCTGAGCGATAACCCTGAGGTTCGCGCGGTGGTGCTGACCGGCGGAGAGGAATGCTTCGTCGCCGGCGCTGACATCCGTGAATTCGCCCAGGCCAGCCCCATCGAGATGTACCGTCGCCACACCGAACTGCTGTGGGAAGCGATTTCCCGTTGCCCCAAGCCGGTGATCGCTGCGGTGAACGGTTTTGCCCTGGGCGGCGGCTGCGAGCTGGCAATGCACTGCGACATCATCGTCGCCGGCGAGTCGGCACGCTTTGGTCAGCCGGAAGTGAAACTCGGCCTGATGCCCGGCGCCGGTGGCACCCAGCGGCTGATCCGCGCCGTGGGCAAGTTCCAGGCAATGCGCATCGCCCTGACCGGCTGCCTGGTCAAGGCGCCCGAAGCCCTGGCCATCGGCATGCTCAGTGAAGTGGTGGAAGACTCGCGCACGCTGCCCCGCGCGCTGGAGCTGGCCGCTGAGATCGCCGCGCTGCCGCCGCTGGCCGTGGCGCAGATCAAGGAAGTGATGCTTGCTGGTGCCGACTTGCCGCTGGACAGCGCATTGACGCTCGAGCGCAAGGCCTTCCAGTTGCTGTTCGACTCGAAAGACCAGAAAGAGGGCGCGGCCGCCTTCCTCGAAAAACGCAAAGCCAGTTTCCTGGGGGAATGAGCATGAGCCTTTCTTTCGGTATTGAGCGCATGGCCATCGTCGGTACGGGTGTCATGGGCAGCGGTATCGCCCAGATCGCCGCCCAGGCCGGCATCCAGGTGAAACTCTTCGATGCCCGTGACGGTGCGGCCCAAACCGCGCGTGAAAACCTCGGTCGCACCCTCGCCAAGCTGGCGGAGAAGGGCAAGATCACTCCTGCCGAGGCCGACGCCACCCTGGCTCGTTTGCTGGTTGCCGGTTCCCTGGGCGAGCTGGCCGATTCTGATCTGGTGGTCGAGGCGATCATCGAACGTCTCGATGCCAAGCAGGCGCTGCTGGCCGATCTGGAGGCCGTGGTCAGCCCCGACTGTATCCTCGCCACCAACACCTCGTCGCTGTCGGTCACCAGCATCGCCCGTGGCTGCCAGCATCCGGAGCGGGTGGCGGGCTTCCACTTCTTCAACCCGGTGCCGCTGATGAAGGTGGTCGAGGTAATCGACGGCCTGGCCAGCGACCCGCTGGTCGGCGACAGGTTGGTGGCGCTGGCCGCACGCATGGGCCATCGCGGCATCCGCGCCAAGGACACCCCCGGCTTCATCATCAACCACGCCGGCCGTGCCTACAGCACCGAAGCCTTGCAGATGCTCAAGGAAGCCATCGCCGAACCGGCCGATATCGACCGCATCCTGCGCGATGGCCTGGGCTTCCGCATGGGGCCGCTGGAGCTGTTCGACCTCACCGCGCTGGACGTTTCCCACCCGGTGATCGAGTCCATCTACAACCAGTTCTACCAGGAACCGCGTTATCGCCCGGCGGCGCTGACCCGGCAGATGCTCGAGGCCGGCTTCGTCGGTCGCAAGGTCGGCCGCGGCTTCTATCGCTACGCAGACGGCAAGATGATCGACCCGCCGGCGCCGCAACCAGTACCGAGCGTGGCTGCGCTGCCGCCGGTGTGGATCGGTGCGGAGAACGACCAGGACCGCGAGTTGCTCGGCGAACTGCTGAAGAAACTCGGTGCGACCCTGGAGCAGGGCGCCCAATCCAGCAGCGAGGCGCTGTGCCTGCTCGCACCTTATGGCGTGGACGCAACCACGGCCTGCCAGAACTTCGGCACCGACCCGGCGCGGACCCTGTGCATCGACCTGCTGCTGGACTTGCAGCGCCACCGCTGCCTGATGCAGAACCCGGCGACTGCCCCGGCGATGCGCGACGCAGCCCATGCGCTGCTGGCGGCTGACGGCGTAGGCGTCACCGTGATTAATGACAGCGTCGGTTTCGTTGCCCAACGGGTACTGGCGCTGATCGTCAACCTGGCCGGCGACATCGTGCAGCAGCGCATCGCCAGCGTCGACGACCTCGACGAAGGCGTGCGTCGTGGTCTGGGTTACCCGCAAGGTCCGCTGGCCTGGGGCGACAGCGTCGGCCCGGGGCGCCTGTTGACCATTCTCGAACGCATGACCGACCTGACCGGCGATGCCCGCTACCGCCCCGGCCCGTGGCTGCGCCGCCGCGCTGCGCTGGGACTGTCGCTGCGCCACGCCGAGCCTGCGCTGGGCTGAAGCCCGGCGCCTACCGATTCAAGGAGATACCGATGCTCAATGCTTATATCTACGCCGGCCTGCGCACGCCCTTCGGTCGCCATGGCGGCGCCCTGGCGCCGGTGCGCCCGGACGATCTGATCGCTCAGGTGATCCGCGAGCTGCTGGCCAGCACCAAGGTGCCGGGCGAAGCCATCGAGGACGTGATCCTCGGCAACACCAACCAGGCCGGTGAAGACAGCCGCAACATCGCCCGCCATGCCGCACTGCTCGCCGGCCTGCCGGTGACCGTGCCGGGCCAGACGGTGAACCGCCTGTGCGCCAGTGGTCTGGCGGCGGTAATCGATGCAGCGCGCGCCGTGACCTGTGGTGAAGGCGAGCTGTTCGTCGCTGGCGGCGTGGAAAGCATGTCCCGCGCGCCCTTCGTCATGGCCAAGGCCGAGGCGGCGTACAGCCGTGACCTGACAGTATTCGACAGCACCATCGGTGCGCGCTTTCCCAACCCGAAGATCGTTGCCGGGTTCGGCAACGACAGCATGCCGGAGACTGGCGATAACGTAGCCCGCGAATTCGGCATCAGCCGCGAGCAGGCCGACCGCTTTGCTGCCCGTTCCCAGGCCAACTTTGAAGCCGCCCGCCAGGCCGGTTTCTTCGTCGGGGAAATCCTCCCGGTCAACGTGCCGACCGGGCGCAAGACGCCGCCGAATGTGGTCGAGCAGGACGAGCATCCGCGTCCGTCTTCCGATGAAGCCGCATTGGCGCGCCTCAAGCCGCTGTCCGAAGGCGGGGTGGTCACAGCGGGCAACGCTTCCGGCGTCAACGACGGCGCTGCCGCATTGCTGGTCGGCTCGGCAGCGGCGGGCGAACGCCACGACCTCAAGCCGCTGGCGCGGATTCTTTCGGCGGCGGCAGTCGGCGTCGAGCCGCGCATCATGGGTGTCGGCCCGGTCGAGGCGATCAACAAGGCGCTGGCCCGCGCCAACCTGACCCTGGCCGACATGGACATCATCGAGATCAACGAGGCTTTCGCTTCCCAGGTGCTCGGTTGCCTGCATGGTCTGGGTGTCGATTTCGACGATGCGCGGGTCAACCCCAATGGCGGCGCCATCGCCGTCGGCCACCCGCTGGGCGCTTCCGGCGCGCGGCTGGCGCTGAGCGTGGCGCGACAACTGCAGCGCAGCGGTCAACGCTATGCGGTGATCAGCCTGTGCATCGGCGTGGGCCAGGGGCTCGCCATGGTTATCGAGCGCGCCTGAGCGCCAGAGAGGAGTTGAAGATGGGTGCTTTGAGCGGATACCGCGTACTCGACCTCAGCCGCGTGCTGGCCGGGCCCTGGTGCGGCCAGGTGCTGGCCGACCTGGGCGCGGAAGTGATCAAGATCGAACGGCCCGGCGTGGGTGACGACACCCGCGGCTGGGGCCCGCCCTACATGAAAGCCGCCGATGGCTCGGACAGCTCCGAGGCGGCGTACTACCAGTCCACTAACCGCAACAAGCTGTCGGTGGCGCTGAACCTGGCCACCGAAGAAGGGCAGGCGCTGGTGCGCGCCCTGGCCTGCGAGTGCGACGTGCTGATCGAGAACTACAAGGCCGGTTCGCTGGCCAAGTACGGGCTGGACTACGAGAGCCTGTCGAACGTGAATCCGCGCCTGGTCTACTGCTCCATCACCGGTTTCGGCCAGACCGGCCCGCGCGCCGAGGAGCCCGGCTACGACTTCATCATCCAGGGCATGGGCGGCTTGATGAGCATCACCGGCGAGAAGGACGGTGTGCCCGGCGCCGGCCCGCAGAAAGTCGGTGTCGCCGTGTCGGACGTGATGACCGGCCTCTACTCGGTGGTCGCCATCCAGGCCGCGCTGCTGGCGCGGGAGAAGACCGGCCGCGGCCAGCACTGCGACATGGCGCTGCTCGACGTGCAGGTCGCCATGCTCGGCAACCAGAGCCAGAACTACCTCGCCACCGGGCGCTCGCCGGGCCGCCAGGGCAATGCCCACGTCAACATCGTGCCGTACCAGGTGTTCAGCGCGAAGGACATGGACTTCATCATCGCCTGCGGCAACGACAGCCAGTTCGTTTCGCTGTGCGATGCCATCGGCCTGCCGGAATTGCCCAAGGACCCGCGCTTCACCCGCAACGCCGACCGCGTGCGCAACCGCGACATCATCGTCGGCAAGCTGGCCGAGCACTTCCAGGGCGACACCGCCGACAACTGGGTGAAGCGCATCCATGCGATGAAGGTGCCGGTCGGTGTGATCAACGATATCGGTCGCGCGCTGGATGAGCCGCAGGTGATCGCCCGCGACATGCTGGTGGAGATTCCCCACGCGCAGAACCCGGCGTTCCGCATGGTCGGCAGCCCGCTGAAATTGTCCGAGACGCCGGTGGAATACCAGCGCCCGGCGCCCATGCTCGGCGAGCACACCGACGAGGTGCTCAAGCGCCGTCTGGGAATCGATGACGCACGCCTGGCGCAGTTGAAGGCCGAGGGTGTGATCGAGCAGCTCGGTGAGGCCTGACGCCCTGGCCTGAATCCGTTCGCGAGCAAGCTCGCTCCTACGAAGAGCAAATCGGTGCACACCTGTAGGAGCGAGCTTGCTCGCGAACCCAAACCAACCGCAGCGCCGCCGGATGACGGCGCCAGCCAAGGAATATCCCTGATGAAAGTACTGGTCGCGGTAAAACGCGTGGTCGATTACAACGTCAAGGTCCGCGTCAAGGCGGACAACTCCGGCGTYGATCTCGCCAACGTCAAGATGTCSATGAACCCCTTCTGCGAAATCGCCGTGGAAGAGGCYGTGCGCCTCAAAGAGAAAGGCGTCGCCAGCGAGATCGTGGTGGTCTCGGTCGGCCCGAGTGGCGCGCAGGAGCAATTGCGCACCGCTTTGGCGCTGGGAGCCGACCGCGCGGTGCTGGTCGAGAGCAACGAAGAACTGAATTCCCTGGCTGTCGCCAAGGCCCTGAAAGCCATCGTGGATAAAGAGCAGCCGCAGCTGGTCATCCTCGGCAAGCAGGCCATCGACAGCGACAACAACCAGACCGGCCAGATGCTGGCYGCGCTGACCGGCTACGCGCAAGGCACCTTCGCCTCCAAGGTCGAAGTCGCTGGCGACAAGGTCAACGTCACCCGTGAAATCGACGGCGGCCTGCAGACCGTTGCCCTGAACCTGCCGGCAATCGTCACCACCGACCTGCGCCTGAACGAGCCGCGCTACGCGTCGCTGCCSAACATCATGAAAGCGAAGAAGAAGCCGCTGGACGTGGTGACCCCGGACGCCCTGGGCGTTTCCACCGCTTCCACCGTGAAGACCGTGAAAGTCGAAGCTCCGGCTGCCCGTAGCGCTGGCATCAAGGTCAAGTCCGTTGCTGAACTGGTCGAGAAACTGAAGAACGAGGCGAAAGTAATCTGATGGCTATCCTGGTAATCGCTGAGCACAACAACGGCGCACTGGGCGCTGCCACTCTGAACACTGTCGCTGCGGCGCAGAAGATTGGTGGCGACATCGCCGTCCTGGTTGCTGGCCAGAACGTCGGTGGCGTGGCTGAAGCCGCTGCCAAGATCGCTGGTGTTGCCAAGGTGCTGGTCGCCGACAACGCTGCCTACGCTCACCAACTGCCGGAGAACGTTGCTCCGCTGATCGCTGAGCTGGGCAAGGGCTACAGCCACGTGCTGGCCGCCGCCACCACCAACGGCAAGAACTTCCTGCCGCGCGTTGCCGCCCTGCTGGACGTCGACCAGATCTCCGAGATCATCGAAGTYGTCAGCGCCGAYACCTTCAAGCGCCCGATCTATGCCGGTAACGCCATCGCTACCGTGCAGTCCTCGGCTGCCGTGAAAGTGATCACCGTGCGTGGCACCGGCTTCGACGCCGTTGCTGCCGAAGGTGGCTCCGCCGCTGTTGAAGCTGTTTCCGGCCCGGCCGATGCCGGCAAGTCCGCCTTTGTCGGCGAAGAGCTGGCCAAGTCCGACCGTCCGGAACTGACCGCTGCCAAGATCGTCGTATCCGGCGGCCGCGGCATGGGCAATGGCGACAACTTCAGCATCCTTTACTCCCTGGCCGACAAGCTGGGCGCTGCCGTCGGTGCRTCCCGCGCCGCGGTCGACGCCGGCTTCGTGCCGAACGACATGCAGGTCGGCCAGACCGGCAAGATCGTTGCTCCGCAGCTGTACGTGGCCGTTGGTATCTCCGGCGCCATCCAGCACCTGGCGGGCATGAAGGATTCGAAAGTGATCGTTGCGATCAACAAGGACGAAGAGGCGCCGATCTTCCAGGTCGCCGACTACGGCCTGGTCGCCGACCTGTTCGAAGCCGTACCGGAGCTGGAAAAGGCCGTCTAAGCCTTTTTCGCTCAGTGAAGGAACCCGCCCCCGTGGCGGGTTCTTTCATTTCAGGTCCCTGATTTTCCTCGGGAAATGGTCGTTTCGCTGCACTGATGACCCATTGGTCACGAATCTTTGCGCAGAAGTCCACGGGCGAAGGTGTCTCATCTACAATGCGCGACGTCTCCAGTTCCTGAATGTGTTCAATCGACACCTGGCTACCGAGGTTTTCATGATCATCAAACCGCGCGTGCGTGGCTTCATCTGCGTCACTACCCACCCGACCGGCTGTGAAGCCAACGTCAAGGAACAGATCGAGTACGTCGAGGCGCACGGCCCCATCGCCAACGGTCCGAAGAAGGTCCTGGTCATCGGTTCCTCCACCGGCTACGGCCTGGCCGCGCGCATCAGCGCCGCCTTTGGCGCCGGCGCCGACACCCTGGGCGTGTTCTTCGAGCGCCCCGGCAGCGAGACCAAGGCGGGCACCGCCGGCTGGTACAACTCGGCTGCCTTCGAGAAGTTCGCCAAGGCCAAGGGCCTGTATGCGCGCAGCATCAACGGCGACGCCTTCTCCGATGAAGTGAAGAAAGTCACCATCGAGACCATCAAGCAGGACCTGGGCAAGGTCGACCTGGTGGTCTACAGCCTGGCCGCGCCGCGCCGCACCCATCCGAAGACCGGCGAGGTCTTCAACTCCGTGCTCAAGCCGGTCGGCAAGAGCGTCAACTTCCGTGGTCTGGACACCGACAAGGAAGTGATCAAGGAAAGTGTGATGGAGCCGGCCACCGAGGCCGAGATCGCCAACACCGTGGCGGTGATGGGTGGTGAAGACTGGCAGATGTGGATCGACGCCCTGCAGGAAGCCGGTGTGCTGGCCGACGGCGCCAAGACCACTGCCTTCACCTACCTGGGCGAAGAGATTACCCACGATCTGTACTGGAACGGCTCCATCGGTGCCGCCAAGAAGGATCTGGACCAGAAAGTCCTGGGCATTCGCGAGAAGCTGGCCGTCACCGGCGGCGACGCCCGTGTTTCCGTGCTGAAAGCCGTGGTCACCCAGGCCAGCTCGGCCATCCCGATGATGCCGCTGTACCTGTCGCTGCTGTTCAAGGTGATGAAGGAGAAGGGCACCCACGAAGGCTGCATCGAGCAGGTCGACGGCCTGTTCCGCGAGAGCCTGTACGGCGCCGAGCCGCACCTGGACGCCGACGGCCGCCTGCGCGCCGACTACAAGGAGCTGCAGCCGGACGTGCAGGACACCGTGAAGGATCTGTGGAACAAGGTGACCAACGAGAACCTGTACCAGCTGACCGACTTCACCGGCTACAAGTCCGAGTTCCTGCGTCTCTTCGGCTTCGAGATCGCCGGCGTGGACTACGAGCAGGACGTCAATCCGGACGTGCAGATTCCGAATCTGATCCAGCTCTGAGTTCGCTCCAGCAGAAACGGCGCCCGAGGGCGCCGTTTTTGTTTGTCGCCGGCAATCAGTTCGTCGCGGTGACCGGCCCGTGGTTCTGTTTGAGGAAATCCAGGTAAAGGCGAGCGGTTTCCTCCGGGCGCTCGATCATCGGCACGTGGCCACAATCGCGCAGGATGGCAACGCTGGGCTTCTTCAGCAGCGGTTTCATTACGTCGATGCTGGAAACGTCCAGTACGCGGTCGCGATCGCCCCACAGCAGCAGGGTCGGCGCGGTGATCTTCGGCAGCTCCGGCTCCAGTGGGATATAGCGTTCGCGCAACTGCTGGAAGACCATGCCGTTGAACGCGCTGCGCTCCAGCGAGCGTTCTGCCAGGTAGTCCCGCAGGCGCGACGGCAGCGGTGGCTTCTGCACGAAGACGAAGTCGAGCAGGGCGGGGAAATCTTCCACCCTGCGCAGCACCAGCGGATTGTCGCCGCCCTTGAGCAGGCGCTCGAACAGTTCGCTCTGGTGCGGCGCCATGACTCCGGCGTTGTCGAACAGGCCAACCGACAGTACCTCCTGCGGATGTCGCGCGGCCAGCAGCGCGGCGATGTGCCCGCCCATGGAGTTTCCAACCACGTGGAAACGGCCGATGCCCTGCTCGCGCATGAAGTCGGCCAGGCGCTCGGCCTGGGTGCCGACGTCGTAGCTGATGTTCGCAGGCTTGCTGCTGTCGCCGAAGCCTGGCAGGTCGACGGCGATGACGTGGTAATCCTGGGTGAGGAAACGGGCGAAACGCGGCCAGTTGCTCTTGTCGGCGCCGAAGCCGTGGATCAGCAGAATGGTCTGGGCCTTCTCCGGGCCGCCCTCGTAATAGGCGATGTCCAGGTTGTCGACCTGCAGGCTGTTGGTCGACAGCCGGGCGCGAGCACTCTCGACGTACTGCGCGGTGGCCAGCAGGGTGGAGGGGAAGGCGTAGAGCACGCCAGCGGCGACGGCTATCGCCAGGAGCAGGGCCAGAAGGGCTTTCTTCATGAGAAGTCCTTATTACCAAATCGGGTCGGTGTGCTTTACGCTAGCATTTTGCGGCTCTAAGCAGGGCCGTTCTTTCTTCTGGCGAGCGAGACTACCGATGCCCGATTGCTCCACGATGATCCGTGCGCTGCTGTTGCTGGTGACTTTCTCCATGCCCCTGGCCGGTTTCGCGGCCGGCAAGTGCGAGCGCCTGGTGGCTACGGGTAACCCGGAGTACCCGCCCTATCTGTGGCGCGACCCGGCACAACCGGAGCGCCTGATCGGCGCCAACGCCGACCTTCTGGAGCAGATCGGCAAGGCGGTCGGGGTGAATATCCGGGTGATCTATACCGGTTCCTGGGCTCGCGCACAGGAGGAGGCGCGGCTGGGGCGCGTCGACCTGATCGCTGGCGCGTTCCTCACGCCGGAACGGCTGGAGACGATGGACTATATCCATCCGGCATTTCTTACCACCGATAACGTGGTCTGGATGCGCAAGGATGCCGTGGTGACCTACAACGGCCGCGACGACCTGAAGGGCCTGAAGGGCGGCACCCTGGTGAACAACAGCTTCGGCCCGGATTTCGACACTTTCGCCAAGGAGCAACTGACGCTGGAGGAAGTGCCCAGCCTGACCCAGGCGTTCCAGAAGCTGCTGCTCAAGCGCTCGGATTATGTGATCTACGAGCACTATCCCGGCCTTGCGGTCGCCGATACCCTCGGCATGGCCGATGACCTGCAGCCGCTGGAACCGCCGATCTCCAGCGAAGGTCTGTACCTGACTGTCGCGCACAACTCGGCTTGCAACGACCCGTGGCTGCGCGGACAACTGGCGAAAAAAATGACAGAATTGACGGCCGCCGGAGTCCCGCAGCGCCTGCTGCAGGACAATCTGGCCCGCTGGAAGGCCCAGCAACTGCAGCCTGCCAGCACTCCCACCGAGTAGGACAATAGATTTCGTGATCAATCGACGGATGATGGTCGCCGGCCTGGCTTTGTTTGCAGTGGCCGGCTGTGCGACGAACGACCCGGCACCCAACGAGCAGATGCGCCTGACCGAACAGGCGCTGGAACAGGCCAAGGCCGTGGGTGCGACCGATGACGTGGCCGAACTCAAGCTCGCCGAGGACAAGTACCAGGCCGCCAAGGGCGCGCTGGCGGTCGGCTCGAACAAGAAGGCCCGGCAACTGGCCGAACAGGCTGAACTCGATGCCCGCCTGTCGGAGGCCAAGGAGCTGACGCGCAAGAGCGCCGAGCAACTGGCCGAGCAGGGCAAGAGCATCAACCGCCTGCGCAAACAGTTGGGAGAAGTGCAATGACTTCCCTGCAACTGTTGCGTCTGGCTGCACTGTCGAGTGCCGTCCTGCTGGCCGGCTGTGCCAACAGCCAGCTCAGCGAAAAGTCCCTGGAGCAGGCCCGCCTGCAGTTCCAGGGGGTGAAGGAAGACTCCGCCGTGCTGCGCAGCGCACCCAAGGACGTGATCCGTGCCGGCGAGTCGCTGGCCCGTGCCGAGCGCCTGTCCAACTACTGGGGCAGCAGCGATGACGTGCTGCAGTACTCCTACCTCAGCCAGCGCTACAGCGAGATCGCCCGCGAGCACAGCAACCTCGCGCTGAACCAGGAACGCCTGGCCAAGCAGCAGATGGAACGCGAACGCCTGCAGCTGGCGATGCGCGAAGCACGCCTGCTCAACGTGCAGGAGCAGAGCAAGTGGCTGGAGCAGCAGATGGTCAGCCTGGCGACGAACGAGACCGAGCGCGGCCTGGTGCTGACCCTCGGTGACGTGCTGTTCGACAGCGGCGAAGCCGACCTGAAACCTGCGGCCAACCGCACTGTGCTCAAGCTGGTGCAGTTCCTCCAGCTCAATCCGCGGCGGATCATCCGCATCGAGGGCTATACCGACGCCGAGGGCGACCGCGAGCAGAATCTGCAGCTGTCGAAGGACCGTGCGCAGGCCGTGGCGGATGCGCTGACCGACCTGGGCGTGGACCAGAAGCGCGTCCAGGTACAAGGCTATGGCGAGGCCTATCCGATCTCGGACAACGCCTCGTCGCTGGGGCGCGCGCAGAACCGCCGGGTGGAGATCGTCTTCTCCGACGAGAAGGGCCAGCTCGGCGCCGAACGCTGATCCGACTCGCAATATCCCGTCACAGGAAAACCCCGGAAGCCTCGGCTCCGGGGTTTTTCATCAGGGGCATCTCGAAATCTTTCGAGTGGCAGCTTGGCGAAAATGGCCAGGTGCGACTAATCCCCTCTGGGGAGCTGTAAACGAGAGAATGTGATGTCATCGGAAAAGAAGCTTTTCAATGTAATCGTGGCGGACCCGCAGCCAATGATCGGTTGGGGCCTGGAGCGCTATCTGCTGGAGCGCGAACTGGGGCAGGTGAAAGCCTTCGTCAGCGACACCGACAGCCTGCTGGATGTCCTCAACGCACATCCGGAGGTCGACCTCGCCATCGTCGAGCTGGCGCTGCCCGGCGCCCGTGGGCGTGACGGCGTGCATCTGATCGAATGGCTGCAGCGCCACCACCCGCAGGTGCCTGTACTGGTCTATTCGGTCATGGGGGCGCCGCTGTTGGCGACTGCGGCGGTCAAGTGCGGCGCCGTGGGCTATGTCTGCAAGCGCAACCCGCTGAGCCTGCTGGACGACGCCCTCGCGCGTATCCGCAAGGGCGAGACCTACATCGACCCGATGCTCCGCCCGCCCCGACATACCGGCAAGCCGCTGAGCCCGACGGAAGTCGACATCATCCGCCGGCTGGCCCATGGCGCCACGGTGGGCGAGATCGCCGAACGGACCAATCGCAGTGTCTCCACCATCAGTACCCACAAGCGCAACGCCATGCAGAAGCTCGGCCTGACCACCGATGCGCAACTGGTGGTGGCAGGGTTGCTGGACTGGCTCGGGGAGATCTGAGCGCAGAGGGCAGCGCAACTGTATCGGACGGAATGCTGACGACTGTTCTGGAACAGTTTTCACTTTTTGGCTACTGTTTCGGTTCAATGACCGAGGGATGGCCGTCATGTCCAATCTGCTGCTCTACCAGCGCATCGCCCAGCAACTGGCGGAAGACATCCGTCGTGGTGTCTACCAGCCAGGCGAGCGCGTGCCGTCCGTGCGCAAGTTGAGCACCCAGCTCAACGTCAGCCACGCCACGGTGCTCCAGGCCTATGCCACCCTCGAAGATCAGGGGCTGATCCGCGCGCGCCCGCAATCCGGCTTCTACGTGCACCGCACGCCGGCGCTGACTGCCTCGACGCCGGACATCGCTCGTGTCGAGCGGCCGGGGTTGGTCACCCGCAGCAGCATCATCAACCAGGTGCTCGCCGAGGCGCGCCGTGAAGGCGTGTTCCCGCTGGGCGCCGCCGTGCCGCATGTGGATTACCTCCCGGTCCGTGCGCTGCACCAGCAACTGGCCAAGGTCACCCGCTTCTCCAGCCCGCGTGCCTTCAGCTACATGTTCAGCCCCGGCTACGAGCCGCTGCGTCGCCAGGTGGCGATCCGCATGCGTGACGCCGGCGTGGTGGTCGACCCGACCCAGGTGACCATCACCCATGGTTGCGTGGACGCCATCCACATGGCCTTGCGCGTGATGACCCGGCCCGGCGACCTGATCGCCACCGAGTCGCCGAGCTACTACGGCTTGCTCCAGCTGGCCGATATCCTCGGCCTGAAGGTCATCGAGATCCCCAGCGACCCGCTGACCGGCATCAGCCTGGAAGCCCTGCAACTGGCTGCCAACCAGTGGCCGATCAAGGCACTGGTGCTGACCGCGCGCCTGAGCAACCCGCTGGGCGGCACCATCCCCGAGGATCGCCAGAAGGCACTGCTCAAGCTCACCGCTGAGCACAACATCGGGGTGATCGAGGACGATATCTACGGCGAGCTGATGTTCGACCAGGGCCAGACCAAGGCACTCAAGGCCCACGACCGTGACGGTCGCGTGGTGTACTGCTCGAGCTTCTCCAAGACCATTTCCCCGGGAGTGCGCATCGGCTGGATCATCGCCGAGCGCTACCAGGAGGAAATCCGCCGCCTGCAGACCTTCACCACGCATTCGGCGTGCACCGTCACCCAGATGGGTGTGGCGGCCTACCTGGAGAATGGCGGCTACGACCGGCACTTGCGCTACATCCGCCAGGAGTACCGCAAGAACATGACGGCCTACCAGCTGGCGGTGCAGCAGTACTTCCCTGAAGGCACGCAGATGACCCGGCCCAAGGGCGGCTTTATCCTCTGGGTCAGCCTGCCGGCCAAGGTCAACACCAAGGAGCTGCACGTGCGCGCGCTGGAACAGGGCATCAGCATCGCGCCGGGGCTGATCTTCAGTAACACCGAGCAGTTCAATAACTGCCTGCGCCTGACCTGCGGCATCCCGTGGGACCGTGAGGCGGAGCGGGCGATCATGACCCTCGGCATGCTGGCCTGCCAGCTGTGCCAGGAGGAACTGATCGCGGCGTGATCGTACCGTCGCAGGAGCGGGCTCCGTCCGCGATAGCTCCGCACCGCGCCGGAGGACATTGCGGGCGGAGTTCGCTCCTACGAAAACACCTGTTTGTTCCTGTTTCCGCCTAACCCATTTCTTCAGACGGTCTCGTCAAAGCAAGTTGAATCCCTCGACGAGACCGCTGCCGTGCCGATCGCTACGCTGCCGGATGACCACTGCGTTACACCCGTGCCTGCGCCATCGGCGATACCCGGTCGCTGGCGAGAAGCCAGCCACCACCCGCAACGCTACGGATCGAGAGAGTTGAAGAGACCCCTCACGGATGAAAACGACGTCGCACTGCTGCGGCGTTACCGGCAAGGCGACGCCGAAGCGTTCGGCGAGCTTTACGCTCGTCATCGCCTAGGCCTGTTCCGCTTCCTCTGCGGCTTGTGCGGCGACAATGCCCAGGCCGAGGAAGTGTTCCAGGAAACCTGGCTGAGCCTGATCCGCAGCGATAGCCAGCCACTGGGCGCGGCCAGCTTCAAGACCTGGCTGTACCAGATCGGCCGCAACCGCCTGATCGACCATTGGCGCAAGCTGGGTCGGCACCTGGGGCGCCAGGAGAGCTTCGACGAGCAATTGCATGGCGATGCATTGGGCGGCGAAAGCACCGACCCCGAGCGCGAGCTGAGCCTTGCCCGCGACCAGCAGCGCCTGCAGGGCGCACTGGAGTCTTTGCCGGTGGAGCAGCGCGAAGTGTTCCTGCTGCGTACCCATGGCGATCTGGAGTTGAATGAAATTGCCGAACTCACGAAGACCCCGGCGGAAACCGTGAAGAGCCGACTTCGCTATGCGATGCAGAAACTGCGTCGGTTGTTGTCCGACCCGTCGGTGGCCGAGGAGGTGAACCCATGAACCGCGATCCGCACGAGCAGGAGCTGCTCGAACACTACCGTCGGCATAGCGAAGCGCAGCCGTCGGCGAAGTTGGACGCGCGCATCCTGGCCGCCGCTCGCGCCGCCGTGCAGGAGAAGCCCGCGAGTTTCGCCCAGCGCCTGCACCAGTGGTTGCTGGGTGCCGGCAGCCGCCAGCGCTGGGGCGTTGCCGTGGCGGGCCTGGCGACCCTGGGCATTGGCCTGAGCCTGACCCTGCGGACCTTTGAAGAGGCGCCAGAGCGCTTTGACGCGCCGGTATCCCCGGCAATGATGCGCGCGCCAGCACCCGCATCGGCCATGGCACCACCGGCGGCTCCGGCCGCTGCGCCCTCAGTGGCGGAGCCGCGGATGGCCGCGCCGCAGATGGACAGTGCCGCTGCCGGGGCATCGGTCCAGGAGCTCGCCAAGCCTGCGCCGATGAGCAAGAAAATGGCGGCTGCAGCGGCAAGGGACGAAGTCCGCGAATCTGCCGATGCACAGGCGCGGTCAGGTGTATCGGCCGAAGGGAAGCTCCAGGCATTCGCCGAGGAGGCCGACGAGCCACGTACCAGCCTGCTGCACCTGCGCGACTTGCAAGGCAAGGGGCGGAAGGAAGAGGCTGAACAAGTGCGTGAGAGCCTCCGGCAGCGTTTCCCCGGCTTGGACATCGACAAGGCTCTGAAGGAATTACCTGACAACCCTTGATCAATGACAGGCCGGGTTCAGCCTGCGTCTGTCAGACTGCATGACGTAACGGTTTGTCATGGCAAGACTCTTGCTCCGCAAGGCAACTCGCGCCAGCATTGCGCGGTTTTTCTGACGGTCCGCTCCATGAAGAAGTCTCGAATCCTCGTTGTCGCCAGTCTGTCCCTGCTGCTCGCTGCCTGTGGCGATGAGCACAAGGACAAGGCTGTGGCTCCGGCCCCGGCTGTTGCCCCAGCCGTGACTGCGCCTGCCAGCACGCCTGCGCCGGAACCTGCCGCCGAGCAGCCGCGTGAGGAAGAGGCCAAGCCTGCTGCTGCCAAAGTCGTGGCGTCGCCCAAGTCCGCCGCGGTCGAGGCCGCCATCAAGCCTGAGGCCAAGGCGCCCTCGAAGACGCCGGCGCAGGTGAAGAAACCGGTTGATCCGGTGGTCAAGCAGCCGCTGCCGGCGGTGAAGCTGGACCTGCGTCTGCCCAGGGACCTGGTCCATCAGTTGGAGCCGGACGATACGATCACCGTGATCGACGAGAAGCCGATACTGCCGCCGATGTTCGGCGAAAAAGCCGGACAGAGCCCCTTCGAGGTCGGTGGCCGGCTGATCCAGCGCGAGCCCAACGAGCGTGAACCCAACGACGACAGTTGGCACTCGGACATCCGTGGCGCCGAGTTGCAGTTCAAGTTCCGCAACTGATCGCTCGATCTCCCTCCAGGACCGACTGTTTTCTTGTGCGATGCCGTGCCTGCGCTTTCCCCTCTCCCTTCCGAACGGGGCGCGCAGCCAGGACGGGAGAGAGGGGAGACTTCGCGAAGCAGTTTGTTATGGCAGCCCTTAGAAACGGTGAGCACCGCCGCGAATCGCTTCGAACAGCGCGCCATCCAGCGTCCGGTAGGCTGTCTCCCCTGGCAGCCGCACGAACAGTGCCTCGGTCACGGCTGAGGGGTCGTAGGCGTTGCGCTTGAGGTCGGTCTTCTTGTACTTGAAGGTCCCGGTGGTCTCCACCTGGACCAGCAGGCGCAGGAATAGTGGTACGGCGTAAGCCGGCAGTTCGCGGTCCAGGTGGGCCGCCAACTCTGTCGCATCCAGGCTGACGCCGTCGGCCAGGCGCAACGCGGCCATGCCGCAGCGGCCGTTGGTGCCGGGGATCTCCACGCCGTAGACCACCGCGTCTTCCACGCCGGGGAAGGCGCCCAGGGCGTTTTCCACCTCGGTGGTGGAGACGTTCTCGCCTTTCCAGCGGAAGGTGTCGCCCAGGCGATCGACGAACTGGGTGTGCTTGAAGCCGATGTCGCGCATCAGGTCGCCGGTGTTGAACCAGGTATCGCCTTCCTTGAACACGTTGCGGTAGATCACCGCCTCGCTCTTGGCCGGGTCGGTGTAGCCGTCGAACGGCCACTTGTCGCTGATCTCGCTGATCAGCAGGCCGGCTTCGCCCTTGTCGACCTTTTCCATGAACCCCTTGGCGCCCCGTACCGGCTGGTCGTTTTCCAGGTCATAGCGGACGATGGCGTAAGTTGCTGGGGAGAAGCCCACTGTATTGTCGAAGTTGAACACATTGGTAAAGCCGATATTGCCTTCGCTGGAGGCATAGAACTCGGTGATCCGCTCGATGCCGAAGCGCTCCTTGAACTCGTTCCAGATCGAGGGGCGCAGGCCATTGCCGATCATGCAGGTCAGGGTATTGCCGCGCTCTTCGACGCACTCGGGCTGGTTGAGCAGGTAGCGACAGAGTTCGCCGATGTAGCCGAAGCAGGTGGCCTGGTAGGTCTGGACGTCTTTCCAGAACGAACTGGCGGAAAACTTGCGGCGCAGGGCGATCGCCGCGCCGCCGGCCAGTACGGCGCTCCAGCACACGGTCACGGCATTGTTGTGGTAGCAGGGCAGGGTCAGGTAAAGCACGTCGCTGTTGGTCAGCGCCAGGCCCGAATGGCCGAAGCCGCCGTAGGCCTTGATCCACTTGCCGTGGCTCATGATCGAGGCTTTGGGCAGGCCGGTGGTGCCGGAGGTGTAGATGTAGAAACAGGCGTCCTTCAGGCGCACCTTGGCGGTTTCGGCGAGGTTGTTGGAGTCCTGTTCCTGCGCGAGGCGCATGAGGCTTTGCCAGCCCGCGGGCGCTTGTGCCGCTTCATCGCCATCGGCGATCCAGTAGCAGCGACCGCCGCTGTTCTCCAGGGCCGGGCGGACGTCCTCGAAAGCTTCGCGCAACTCTTCGCCGACCACGAAATGGCTGGGCTTGACCAGGTTGAGGCTGTGGCTGAGCACCTGGCCGCGCTGGGTAGTGTTCACCAGCGCGCCGATGGCGCCGAGCTTGGCCAGGGCGGCGAGCACGACCATCAGTTCGGCGCGGTTCTCCAGCATCACCGCCACCACGCTGCCGTGTTGCACGCCTTCGGCCTGGAAGGCCCGCGCCAGGCGGTTGGCCCAGCCGTTGAACAAGGCGTAGGACAGGCGCCGGCGTTCGTCGATCAGCGCCGGGCTGTCCGGATAGAGGCGCGCGGCGCGCTCCAGGGCCCAGCCCAGGGACAGGTTCTTCTCGCGGTTGCGGATGCCGGTGTAGTAGAGCCCGCGGAGCATGCGTGGCACGCGGCTGAGGGTGGCCGGCAGGTGGGCGAGGAAGCGGGTCGGGGTGATGATATCGGCGTGGCTCATTGACGCGTGCCCTTATTGTCATTGTTGTCTGTGGCGTGCAGACGCTAGCGAGCGACTCTAGGTCGTCGTCCGACGTGCGCCTATGGCTGTTGCGCGCGTGGCGCAGGGCAGATCGGCAAACGCATCGGCTAGGCGTTCATCGCAGTCTAGAGAGCGATGGCCGGACGGCCAGGGCGGGATTGTGTCGATTGGTAAATGGCGACACGGTGCCCATGGTGGGAGGGTTGGTAGGGCGAATAACCGCTTGTGGTTATCCGCCGTTAGCCCAGGTGTGGCAAGCGGCGGATAACGCGTTCCGCGTTATGCGCCCTACGAAAAGGTCCGTGAGTGTGCTCAGTCGAGGAACAGGTCGGGTACCAGGCTGCCGCCGTTCGGGTCGAAACGGTACTGCTCGAAGTCGCTCTGGCCCTGTTCGCGCAGGATGTCCTCGTCGATCAGCAGGCGCCCGCTGACGCTGCGCTCGCTGCTGGAGAGGATGGCGTAGGCCGCATCGGCCATGATCGCCGGAGTACGCGCACGCTTGAAGGCGTCGCGGCTGCCCAGTTCGAATTCGATGGCGGCGGTGGCGATCATGGTTTTCGGCCACAGCGCGTTGACGCTGATGCCGTACTTCTTGAACTCCTCGTGCATGCCGAGGGTGAGCATGCTCATACCGTATTTGGTGACGGTGTAGGGGCCGTGCTGGGCGAACCACTTGCCGGCCAGGTTGATCGGCGGCGACAGGCTGAGGATGTGGCCCTTGCTCTGCTTCAGGTAGGGCAGCGCGGCCTGGCTGCAGACCATCACGGCGCGGGTGTTGATCTGGTACATCAGGTCGAAGCGCTTGGGTTCCAGGCGCTCCACGCCCACCAGTTTGATGGCGCCGGCGTTGTTCACCACCGCGTCGATGCCGCCGAAGTGCTCGGCGGCGCGGGCCATGGCCTCGCGCACGGCGTTCTCGTCGCGCACGTCCAGTTGCAGCGCGAGGGCTTTGCCGCCGGCAGCTTCGACCTCCTCGGCAACGCTGAAGATGGTGCCTTCGAGTTTCGGGTGGGGCTCGGCGCTCTTGGCGGCAATGACGATATTGGCGCCATCGCGTGCGGCGCGCAGGGCGATTTCACGGCCGATGCCGCGGCTGGCGCCGGTGATGAAGAGGGTTTTGCCGGAAAGGGACATGTGGGCTCCTTGTTCTTGTTATGGGTCGTCAGCGTTGGAGCTGACGGCGTCTGTAGGAGCGAGCTTGCTCGCGAACAATCCCACGCTGCAGGGCTCTGGTTCGCGAGCAAGCTCGCTCCTACGAAAAGCGAAAAGCGGCTCAGGCGTCTTCGGCTTCAACCTCCACCAGCAACTGCCGCGATTTCACCTGCTCGCCCTTGCTTACCTGCACGCGGCGGATCACGCCGTCGACGCCGGCCTTGAGCGGGTGCTCCATCTTCATCGCTTCCAGCACCAGCAGCAGTTGGCCCTTGCTGACCCGCGTACCTTCGCTCACCAGTACGTCGACGATGGCGCCATCCATCGGTGCCTTCACCGTGCCGGAGCCTGCGCCGCCAGCCGCGCTGACGGGCTCGTGGGTGACGTCCAGCAGTTCCAGATTGCCGTCCGCGCCATACAGCCAGAGGCGCGCGCCGTCGCGGTGGAAGGGCAGGCGGCGGCGAACGCCGTCGGCTTCGATGATCGCGTCACCGTTCTCTTCGCCGAGCAGGCGCAGCTTGATGGCGGACTCACCGATGCGGGCCAGCAGCGCCGGCTGGGTGCCGTGCTCGAGGACTTCCAGCTCGACGGCGAATTTCTCCTCGCCATGCTTGAGCGCAAAACGCCAGGGTGCGCTGCCCGCGCTACGCCAACCGGACAGACCAGGCTGGTGCGCTCGGTCACTGGCCGAAGCCTGGTAGAGCAGGGCGGCGGCGCAGGCCAGTTCCAGCGGCTGCGGCTGGCGCGGGGCCAGGCTCGGGTCGCCGGCGAACTGTTCGCCGATGAACGCCGTGGTGGCGTTGCCGGCGGCGAACTCCGGGTGCCTGAGCAGGTTGGCGAGGAAGCGCTGGTTGCCGGTCACACCCAGTAGCACGCAATCCTCGACGGCGCGCACCAGCTTGCGCCGGGCTTCGTCGCGGGTGGCGCCGAAGGCGATGACCTTGGCCAGCATCGGATCGTAGAAAGGCGTTACCGGCTGGCCTTCGCGCAGGCCGTGATCGATGCGGATGCCGTCCAGCTGCGGCGGCGTCCAGCGCAGCACCTGGCCGGTCTGCGGGAGGAAACCGTTGCCGGCATCCTCAGCGTACAGGCGCACCTCGATGGCATGGCCCTTGAGCTGAATCTGCTCCTGGGTCAGCGGCAGCGGATGGCCCTCGGCGACGCGAATCTGCCAGGCCACCAGGTCCTGGCCGGTGATCAGTTCGGTGACCGGGTGCTCCACCTGCAGGCGGGTGTTCATTTCCAGGAAGTAGAAGGCGCCGCTGGCATCCAGCAGGAACTCCACGGTGCCGGCGCCCAGGTAGTTCACCGAGGCGGCGGCCTTCACCGCAGCGCTGCCCATGGCGGCGCGCAGGTCCTCGGTCAGCACCGGGCAGGGCGCTTCCTCGATGACCTTCTGGTGGCGGCGCTGCACCGAGCAGTCGCGCTCGCCGAGATAGACGATATGGCCGTGGCTGTCGCCGAATACCTGGATTTCCACGTGGCGCGGCTGCACCACGGCTTTCTCCAGGATCAGCTCGCCACTGCCGAAGGCGTTCTGCGCTTCCGAGCGCGCCGTGCGCAGCTGTTCGGCGAGGTCCTCGCTGCGCGTCACCAGGCGCATGCCGCGCCCGCCGCCGCCGGCGCTGGCCTTGATCATCAGCGGGTAGCCGATGCGCTCGGCCTCGCGGCTGAGCGTGGCGTCGTCCTGATCGGCACCTTCGTAGCCGGGAATGCAGGGCACACCGGCTTCGAGCATGGCGATCTTCGACAGGCGCTTGCTGCCCATCAGGTGGATGGCTTCCACGCCCGGACCGATGAAGACGATGCCGGCAGCCTCGCAGGCGCGGGCGAAGTTGGCGTTCTCCGAGAGGAAGCCGTAGCCGGGGTGGACGGCGCCGGCGCCGGTGCGTTTCGCGGCGTCGAGGATCGCCTCGGGCTTCAGGTAGGACTGGCCGACCGGCGCCGGGCCGATGCACACGGCCTCGTCGGCCAGTTGCACGTGGCGGGCGTCGGCGTCGGCCTCGCTGTACACGGCCACGGTCCGGTAGCCCAGGTCGTGGGCGGTGCGGATCACCCGGCAGGCGATCTCGCCGCGGTTGGCAATCAGGATCTTGTCGAAGCTGGGCATGCTGGCTGTTTCCCTCTCCCCAGCCCTCTCCTTGAAGGGAGAGGGGGTTGTTCGGTGCGCGCGTTGGGTCACTGCGCCCAGTTCGGTTTGCGTTTCTGCACGAAGGCCATGGTGCCTTCGGCGCCTTCCGCGCCGGTCACCGCGTCGGCGAACTGGCGGGCAGCGCCGTCCAGCAACGGGCCGAGGACTTCGGTCTCGGTGGCCAGCAGCAGTGCCTTGGTGGCGGCATTGGCGCCCGGCGCGCAGCGACGGACCTGGTCAAGGGTTTCCGCCAGTTGCTCGCCGAGGTTTTCAGCGTTGTCGGCGCAGTGATGCACGAGCCCGAGGCGCAGCGCCTCACGGCCATCGAAGCGCGCGGCGGTCAAGGCCAGGCGGCGGGCCTGGGTCAGGCCGATGCGTTTCACCACGAAGGGCGCGATCTGCGCCGGCAGGATGCCGAGGCTGGTTTCCGGCAGGCCGAATTGCGCGTCGGCCGCCGCGATGGCGATGTCCGAGACGCAGGCCAGGCCGAAGCCACCGCCGAGCACCGCACCTTCCAGCGCAGCGACCAGCACCTGCGGCTGTGCCTGGGCTTCTTCCAGCAGGCCGCCGAAGGCGCGGTTCAGCGCGGCATAGGCATCGGGACCGGCGGCGCGGGCGCCGGCCATGTCCTTGATGTCGCCGCCAGCGCAGAAGTGCCCGCCGGCGCCGCGCAGGACGATGGCGCGCACCGCGCGGTCGTCGCGCACCGCGGCGAGCACGGCACGCAGTTCGCTGACCATCGCCAGGCTCATGGCGTTGCGGCTGTCCGGGCGATTGAGGGTGACGTGCAGTACGCCGCCTTCACGTTCCAGCAGCAGGGTTTCGCAGTTCGGCAAATCACTCATGCCGGATTCCTCGTTCAACCGTTTGCTTGCGATCACCGTAGGATGGGTGGAGCGCAGCGATACCCATCGATGCGTCACGGCATGGGTATCGTCGCTGCGCGCCTCCACCCATCCTACGGTCCCTCATCAGCCCTTCTTCTTGCCCGGCAGGGTGCCCATCAGCTTGCAGATGATGCCCAGCATGATTTCGTCTGCGCCGCCGCCGATGGAGACCAGGCGGGTGTCGCGGTAGGCGCGGGCGATCGGGTTTTCCCACATGAAGCCCTGGCCGCCCCAGTACTGCAGGCAGGCGTCGGTGACCTCGCGGGACAGCCGGCCGACCTTGAGCTTGGCCATGGAGGCCAGGCGGGTGACGTCCTTGCCGCGGATGTACTGTTCGGTGGCCTGGTAGGTGAGGGCGCGCAGGCACTCGATCTCGGTCATCAGCTCGGCCATGCGGAAGTGGATGACCTGGTTGTCGATCAGCGCCTGGCCGAACGTCTTGCGCTCCTTGCAGTAGTCGATGGTGGCGTTGACGCAGTACTCCATGCCCTTGATCCCGCTGGCGGCGCCGAACAGGCGTTCCTCCTGGAATTGCAGCATCTGCATCATGAAGCCCGAACCCTCGGCGCCGATGCGGTAGCGCTGCGGTACACGCACGTCGTCGAAGAACACCTGGGCGGTCTCCGAGCTGCGCATGCCGAGTTTGTCCAGGTGCGGGCTGATGCTGATGCCCTTGGACTTCATCGGCACCATGATCAGCGACTTGTTGACGTGGGGCTTGTCGTCGGAGGTGTTGGCCAGCAGGCAGATGAAGTCGGCGGACGGCGAGTTGGTGATCCACATCTTGCTGCCGTTGATGACGTAGTCATCGCCATCCTTGCGCGCGGTGGTCTTCAGCCCGGCGACGTCGGAGCCGGCGCCCACTTCGGAGACGCCGATGCAGCCGACCATCTCGCCGGCGATGGCCGGGCGGAGGAATTCCTCGCGCAGCTCATCGGAGCCGAAGCGCGCCAGGGCCGGGGTGCACATGTCGGTCTGCACGCCCAGGGCCATCGGCACGCCGCCGCAATGGATGGTGCCGAACTCCTCGGCGGCGACCACCGAGTAGCTGTAGTCCAGGCCCATGCCGCCGAATTTCTCCGGCTTGGAGATGCCCAGCAGGCCCAGGTCGCCGGCCTTCTTGAAGACTTCGTGGATGGGGAAGCGCCCGGCCTTTTCCCATTCGTCGACGTAGGGGTTGATCTCGCGTTCGACGAAGTTGCGCACGGTGCGGCGGAGTTCTTCGTGTTCCTGGGTGAAGATCATTGTTGTTGTTCTCCTGATGCCTGGTCTGGTTTCCCGCCTCTGGCCCTCTCCCCAACCCTCTCCCTGAAGGGAGAGGGGGCTGTCCGGAGTGGCTGGACGGTTCGCATTACGCCGGGTCGCTTTGGCTCCCTCTCCCGCTTGCGGGAGAGGGCGGGGGGAGAGGGTCTTTTGCCCACTCTCCCAATTCCCGATCAGAACCTCGCTACCCCAAAACTATTACCCTTCAGCGGCCGCATGGCCGCCTCCGCACAGATATCCAGCAGATAACCCAGCAGCGCGCGGGTGTCGCGCGGGTCGATCAATCCGTCGTCCCACAGGCTCGCCGTGCCGTAGAGCGCGGTGGACTGGGCATCGAGTTTCTGCGCGGTCATCTGTTCGAGCATGTCGAGCATCTTCGGGTCGGCTTCCTTGCCCTCCTTGGCGTGCTTTTCCTCGGTGACGATGCGCAGCACCTTGCCGGCCTGGGCTCCGCCCATCACCGCGGTGCGGCTGTTGGGCCAGGCGAAGATGAAGCGCGGGTCCAGCCCGCGGCCGCACATGGCGTAGTTGCCCGCGCCGTAGGAACCGCCGACGACCAGGGTGAGCTTGGGCACCGTGGCGTTGGCCACGGCCTGGATCATCTTCGAGCCGTGCTTGATCACGCCCAGGCGCTCGGACTCGGTGCCGACCATGAAGCCGGTGGTGTTGTGCAGGAACAGGATCGGCGTGTTGCTCTGCTCGCACAGCTGGATGAACTGCGCCGCCTTGGCCGCGCCCTGTGGGGTGATCGGGCCGTTGTTGCCGATCAGGCCGCAGGCGTGGCCCTCGATGTGCAGGTGACCGCAGACGGTCTGGCTGTCGAATTCGTTCTTGAAGTCGAGGAAGCGCGAACCGTCGGCGATGCGCGCAACGATCTCGCGCACGTCGTAGGGCTTCTTCGCGTCCGCGGGGACCACGCCGAGCAGTTCCTGCGCCGGGTACAGTGGCTCGTCCCACGTCAGTTTCGCGCGGGCTGGCAGTTGGTTGTTCCATGGCAGCGCGGCGAGGATTTCCCGTGCCAGGCGCACGCCGTCGGCGTCGTTCTCCGCCAGGTACTCGGCGGTGCCGGCGACCTGGGCATGCAGTTCGGCGCCGCCCAGTTCTTCATCGGTGGCGATCTCGCCGGTGGCGGCTTTCAGCAGCGGCGGGCCGGCGAGGAACATCTTGGCCTTGCCGCGCACCACCACCACGTAGTCCGACAGTCCCGGCTGGTACGCGCCGCCAGCGGTGGACGAGCCGTGCACCACGGTGACCTGCGGAATGCCTGCCGCCGACATGCGCGCCTGGTTGGCGAAGCCGCGCGCGCCCTCGACGAAGATGTCCGCCGCGTAGTTCAGGTTGGCGCCGCCGCTCTCGGTCAGCGCCACCACCGGCAGCTTGTTCTCGAAGGCGATCTGCTGCAGGCGCAGGGTCTTCTTCAGGCCGGTGGGGGAGATGGTGCCGCCCTTGATTGCGCTGTTGCTGGCGGTGACCAGGCAGCGCACCCCGGCGATATAGCCGATGCCGGAGATGATGCCGCCGCCAGCCTGGGTGCCGTCCTTGTCGTCATGCAGCTTGTAGCCGGCCAGCGAACCGATCTCGAGGAACGGCGCACCGGCATCCAGCAGCAGGTTCAGGCGTTCGCGCGGCAGCAACTGGCCGCGCTTGTCGAACTTGGGCTTGGCCTCGGCGGCCTTGTCGAGCACCTTCTGCTCGACCTCGCGGAAGCTCGCCACGGCGGCCAGCATGGCCTCGCGGTTGCGGGCGAAGTCTTCGCCCTGGGCGTCGATTTCCGACTGGATCACCGGCATGGCTTACTCCTGGTCCTTCAGCACATCGGGAAGATAGGCGCGGTGGAAACCGTTGTAGGAACGGCTCTGCCCCGGCTTCACCTTCGACAGCGGGAAGGCGCGGCTGCCCTGGCTGGCGGCGCCATCGATGCGGATGGTGTTGCCGCTGATGAAGGCCGCGCCGGGGGAGAGCAGGAAGACGATGGCCGACGCCACTTCCGATTCGGTGCCGATGCGCTTGAGCGGTACGTGCTCGCGCAGGGTCGGGATCACTGCCTTGAATGCGCCCTCGTAGGTATCCATGCCGCTGGAGGCGACCCAGCCCGGCGCCACGGCGTTGACCCGCACGCCGGCGTGGCCCCACTCGATGGCGGCGGTCTTGGTGAAGTTCTCCATGCCCGCACGGGCGGCGCCGGAGTGGCCCATGCCGGGCATGCCGCCCCACATGTCGGCGAGCATGTTGACGATGCTGCCGCCGGTCTTGCTCAGGCTCTGGTTGAAGACTTCGCGGGCCATCAGGAAGCCGCCGACGAGGTTGGTGCGCACCACGGCCTCGAAGCCCTTCAGGTTGATCGAGGCCAGCGGCGCGGGGTACTGGCCGCCGGCGTTGTTGACCAGGTGATGGATCGGACCGCGCTCGGCGATGACCTGAGCGACCAGCGCCTTGACCGCTTCCTCGTCGCGGATGTCGCAGCTGTGCCAGCTGGCGCTGCCGCCGTCCTCGATGATCTCGCCGGCAGTCTTTTCCAGCTTCTCGGCCTTGCGCCCGACCAGCACCACGTGGGCGCCGAGGGCCGCCAGCTCATGGGCGGTGCAGCGACCGATACCGCTGCCGCCGCCGGTGACGATGATGGTCTGGCCATCGAACAGGCCGGGTTTGAAGATCGAGTCGTAGCTCATTGTTGTTCTGACTCCGAGGTATCCCGTAGGACGGATGAAGCGGAACGCTTCATCCGCCGTTTGCGATTGGCGGATAACGCTGCTGGCGTTATGCGCCCTACGTTTCTGTTCTTTGTAGGAATTCATCGGCGATGGCTTGCGGCACCGCCACCGGGAATTCCAGCAACTGCTGGGCGAAAGCCTTGCCCTGCGGGTCGATGCGCAGGCTCGCCACACCGCCACCGCCCAGGGCGTTCTCCAGCAGGAAGTTCAGGCTGTGGCTGCCCGGCAGGTGCCAGCGGCTGACGCGGCCAACCTGCGGGTCGAGCACGTGCTGCATCCACTCGGCCACCGAGCCTTCGCTCAGCGCCTCGGCGATCCACGGCAGGTATTCGGGCTGGCGCGCCATCACGCCGATGTTGCTGTGGTTGCCCTTGTCGCCGGAGCGCGCCACGGCCAGCTTCACCAGGGGCACGCTGGCCTGCGCCGGGCCTTCGGCGGCCGGCACGGCAATGTCATCGGCCAGCGCGGCCGGGTCGAAGTGGTCGATGGCGGGCAGGGCGACTGGCTGGCGCTCGCCGTCGATCTCCACGGTCAACTCACAGGCGTTCTTGTCGATCAGGAAGGAGAACAGGCGGATCACCGGGTACACGGTCGGGCGGCCGCCGACGATGCCGGTCAGGCCCGGCGCCATGCCGGTGGCGGCCTGGGCGATCTCGCGGGAGAACAACACCAGGGCTTCCTTGCGGCTGTGGCGTACGGCGAGCTTCACCACGATTTCGCGGCTGTCCTCGCGGCGCCCGTGCGGGCCGTAGGTGGCTTCGCTGCCGAGCAGTTCGATGCTGACCTCGCGGTACGGCCCCCAGCCGCGTTCCATGAGGATTTCCTCGGTCTTGGCGATGATCGCCTGGCTGACCCGCTCGGCTTTCTTCACCGCGTCGATACCGGCGATCAGGCAACTGGCGGTGCAACGGAAACCGTCCGGGTAAGTGGCGCTGACCTTGTACTGCCCGGTCGGCGGCAGGCCACGTGCGCCGCTGACGGCCACGCGGTTCTCGCCAACCTGGGCCAGCTGGACCTGGGTGAAATCGCAGATCACGTCGGGCAGCAGGTAGGCGCGCGGGTCGCCGATCTCGTAGAGCATCTGCTCGCCCACCGACAGCGGCGTGACCAGCCCGCCGGTACCCTGCGGCTTGGTGACGACGAATTCGCCGCCGGCCTGTACTTCGACGATGGGAAAGCCGATGTGCTCGTAGTCCGGCACGCTTTCCCAGTCGGTGAAGTTGCCGCCGGTGCACTGCGCGCCGCATTCGATGATATGCCCGGCGAGCGCGGCCTGGGCCAGCTTGTCGTAGTCGTTCCAGGCCCAGCCGAATTCGTGGACCAGCGCGGCGCTGACTACCGCGCTGTCCACCACGCGACCGGTGATGACGATGTCGGCGCCGGACTCCAGCGCCTGGACGATGCCGGGAGCGCCGAGGTAGGCGTTGACCGACACGCACATCGGCGGCATCGGTGCATCGCTGAACATCTCGCGGATGCCGGCCTTGGCCAGTTCGCCCAGGCGTGGCTGCAGGTTGTCGCCGTGCACCACGGCGATCTTCAGCGCCACACCAACCTTCTCGCAGGCGCTGGCCAGGGCGCTGGCGCAGGCGCTGGGATTCACCCCGCCGGCGTTGCTGATCACGCGCACCTGCTTCGAAGCGATGTCGCCCAGCAGCGGCGTCATCACGTCGATGAAATCGGTGGCGTAGCCTGCCTCGGGGTTCTTCAGGCGCGCGCTGGCCATGATCGACATGGTGATCTCGGCGAGATAGTCGAACACCAGGTAATCCAGCTGCGCGCCGCGCACCAGTTGAGCGGCGGCGGTGGAGGTATCGCCCCAGAAGGCGGAGGCGCAGCCGATACGTACGGTTCTAGTCATTGTTCTGCCCGTGACGCTGAGTGATGGATCGACATTACCAAGCAAGCGCTTGGTTGAAAAGCCCCGAGTCGATGGCTACCCCAACCATTGGATGGCCAAGCGCTTGCTTGGTTGGCACTCGCGGGCTTACATTTCGTCAGACAACACAAGCACTTGCGGGGCGATTCGATGAGTTGCCCTGAGCAAGGTGGCCAGATGGGACCAATGGGGAGAGAAAGCGTGGATGACCGCAAAGCCCGCGAAGTCATGCTGGAGCTGGTCGGGACCGGGCAGATCACCGACCCGGAGAGCGCCCGTGGCAAGTTGCTGCAGACTGCCGCGCACCTGTTCCGCAGCAAGGGCTACGAGCGCACCACGGTGCGCGACCTGGCCGGCGCGGTCGGCATCCAGTCCGGCAGCATCTTCCATCACTTCAAGAGCAAGGACGAAATCCTGCGCTCGGTGATGGAGGAAACCATCCTCTACAACACCGCCCTGATGCGCGCCGCCCTGGCCGATGCCACGACCCTGCGCGAGCGCCTGCTGGCTCTGATCCGCTGCGAGCTGCAGTCGATCACCGGCGGAACCGGCGAGGCGATGGCAGTGCTGGTCTACGAGTGGCGCTCGCTGTCGGAAGAAGGCCAGGCCTACATCCTCAGCCTGCGCGATATCTACGAGCAGATGTGGCTGGAAGTGCTGGAAGAGGCGCGCGTGGCCGGATTCACTCAGGCCGATCCGTTCATTCTGCGGCGCTTCCTCACCGGGGCGCTGTCCTGGTCCATCACCTGGTTCCGCCCCGAGGGCAGCCTGACGCTGGACGAACTCGCCGAGCAGGCGTTGCTGCTGGTGATGCGCGACTGAGGCTCTTTGTAGGAGCGAGCTTGCTCGCGAACTGACTCCGCAGCGGGTGGGTTCGCGAGCAAGCTCGCTCCCACATGACTGCTACTGGCTTAGCGCGTAGGGCGAATAACGCGCCAGCGTTATCCGCCGCCATGGCATCGGCGGATAACCCGCGCCGGGTTATGCGCCTTACAGGGATATATCCGTGTCGTTCAGATAATCCGCAACGGATAACTGAACAACAGCAGGTGCAGGCAGTTCACCGCCGCGTGCAGCAGCACCGGGACAGCCAGGCGGCCGCTGAAGTAGAAGGCCAGGCCGTAGCCCAGGCCGGCGATACCGGCGACGACGGCGAACAACGGGTTGATCGGCCAGTGCACCATGCCGAACAGCACGCTGGCGACCGCCACGCCGGCAAAGGCGCCGAACCGGCGCACCAGTTCGCTCTGCACCAGGCCGCGGAAGAACGCTTCCTCGGTCAGCGAGATCACACAGATGTTGACCAGCATCCATAGCCAGAAGCCCGGCGGCCATTTCGGGTTCCACACCACCAGGCCGCCGGCCACAGCAACCAATGGCACGGCGAACAGCGTGGTGACGATGACGATGGCGGCGAAGTCCGGCGAGCGCTTTTCCTCGGGCACCGGTTCGCGGCGCAGCCACCAGGCGAGCAGGGTCGCACCGACCAGGGCCTTGTCCCAGGACAGGTGGAGGGCATAGACGGGAGCGTCGGGGCTGAGCTGGCGCACTGGCCAGAGTGTCCACGAGGTAGTGCCCGGCAACAGGTGCGCGGCGAGGGCAATACTGAGCACGAGGCAGACCAGCCACCACAGCAGGTGGGGCAGGCGGGTCTCGCCGTAGAGAGTCCAGGCGACATAGAACGCGCCGATCAGCAACCCCACTGGCTGGACGAATCCGAGCGCAAAACCGCAGAGCAACAAAAAGACTGGCAGCAGCGGCAGGAGTTTCCTGAGCATTCTTTCCTCCATCCAGGGAGGCGCAGTCTAGGCAATTTCGACTGCCACTGGCCATCGCTGTTGCCAGTTTTTGACTGAAACGTCAGTCAGTTAGACGGCTTTCAGCGTTTGTCCTCGGCTTCCTTGGCGTCCATTTCGGCGTTGCGCTCGTGGATGCGCTTGAGCTGCTCCTGGGTGAGCGGGAGCTTTTTCGCCGTATCGCGCAGCATCATCAGCGCGCCGACGATGGAGCCCAGGGCTAGGGCAATGATCAACCAGGCATACCAGGGCATGGTCCCGTCTCCGACAGTGGCAGTGGAATATCACGATACGCTGTGATTCAGACCTTGTCAGGCGCGCGCGGGTTCAGACTGATCGCTTCGGGCAGGTCGCTGTCATCCTTGAGTTTCACGCCGCTGACGCGCAGGCGCAGCGACTGTTGCAGCAGGTGGGCGAGTTTGTGGGCGGCCTGCGCGTAGGGCAAACCCTGTGGGCGCACGTTGGAGATGCAGTTGCGTTCGCTGTCCATGCGCCCCACGCGCGGCTGCCAGGTGAGGTAGAGGCCCAGGCTGTCCGGCGAGCTGAGGCCGGGCCGCTCGCCGATCAGCACCAGCGCGAGCTTCGCCCCCAGCGCCTCGCCGATGCCGTCGCCAATGGCCACGCGGCCCTGCTCGGCGAGCACCACGGGCGTGTGCTGCCAATCAGTGGCGAAGCGCTCGCGCAGAGCGGTCAGCAGCGGCAGCGCGTGCTGCTGGATGGCGAAAGAGGAGAGGCCGTCGGCGATCACGATCGCCAGTTCCGCCGCATGCTCACCCTTGAGCTGCCACTGGCTGTCCGGGTGCAGCGCACGGCCGAGGTCCGGGCGCAGCAGGTAGGTCTGGCGGTCCGGCGCTTCGCTGCGAACGCGGAGCACGCGAAAACCCTCCTGCGCCAGTGACTGCTGCAGCGCCTCGAAATCCAGCGGGCGATGCACCGCGTCGCGCGCCTGGGCGTGGGCCAGGCCGAACTTGAGCACTTCGCGGGTTGGCAGGCTGGAGCCGACGCGCCCCAGCGCGATGCGTGCCGAGGTGTGTGCACGCAGTTCGTCCCAGGGGTCGCTCTGGATCAGGTCCATGGTCATCGCTCCTCAGAGATTGCCGGCGCGCAGCAGCGCGTGGCCACGGCCGATCTGGCGCAGTTGTCCGGAGGGATCGGTGATCGCCATCTTCGCCAGCCAGGCGTCGAACTCCGGTGCGCGCTTCAGGCCCAGGGTACTGCGCAGGTAGAGAGCATCGTGGAAGGAGGTGCTCTGGTAGTTGAGCATGATGTCGTCGGCGCCGGGGATGCCCATGATGAAGGTGATGCCCGCCGCGCCCAGCAGGGTCAGCAGGTTGTCCATGTCGTCCTGGTCGGCCTCGGCGTGGTTGGTGTAGCAGAYRTCGCAGCCCATGGGCACGCCGAGCAGCTTGGCGCAGAARTGRTCCTCGAGACCCGCGCGGATGATCTGCTTGCCGTCGTAGAGGTATTCCGGGCCGATGAAGCCGACCACGGTGTTGGTCAGCAGCGGGCGGAACTCGCGGGCCACGGCGTAGGCGCGGGCCTCGCAGGTCTGCTGGTCGACGCCGTGGTGGCCGCCGGCGGACAGCGCGCTGCCCTGGCCGGTCTCGAAGTACATGACGTTGTCGCCCAGGGTGCCGCGCCCCAGCGACAGCGCCGCCTCGTGGGCCTCGCGCAGCAGGGCGAGGTCGATACCGAAGCTCTGGTTGGTCTTCTGCGTGCCGGCGATGGACTGGAACACCAGGTCGATCGGCGCGCCGGCCTCGATGGCCTGGATCTGCGAGGTGACGTGGGTGAGTACGCAGCTCTGCAGGGGAATCTCGAAGCGCTGGCGCAGCTCGTCCATCATCTGCCACAGCTGCATCAGCGTGGCTTGCGAATCGCTGGCCGGATTGATGCCTACCACGGCGTCGCCGGAGCCGTAGAGCAGGCCGTCGAGCATGCTCGCGGCGATGCCGCGCACGTCGTCCGTGGGGTGGTTGGGCTGCAGGCGCACCGAAAGGTGGCCGGGCAGGCCGATGGTGTTGCGGAAGCGGGTGATCACGCGGCACTTCTTCGCCGCCAGGATCAGGTCCTGGTTGCGCATCAGCTTGCTCACCGCGGCGGCCATCTCCGGCGTGATGCCGCGCGCCGTGGCGGCCAGCGTGGCGCTGTCGGTGCTGTCCAGCAGCAGCCAGTCACGGAAGTCGCCGACGGTCAGGTGGCTGATCGGCGCGAAGGCGGCGGCATCGTGGCTGTCGATGATCAGCCGGGTGATTTCGTCTGCTTCGTAGGGGATCAGCGCTTCGTCGAGGAAGCGCTTGAGCGGCACGTCGGCGAGGGCGATCTTCGCCGCCATGCGTTCTTCGTAGCTGTCCGCGGCGAGGCCCGCCAGCGAATCACCGGAGCGCGCCGGGCCGGCCTTGGCGAGCAGCGTCTTCAGGTCGGCAAAGCGGTAGGTCAGGTTGCCGACGGTAGTCTGGTAGATCATGCGGGCGTCCCGGTTATCCCGCGCCCCGCCGCGAAGGCAGGGCACGGATGGCGATCAGGCTCCCGTCAGCATAGCGTCCGCCGGGGCGCTGGCGCGATGGGCGGCGGTGAGCTGGAAGTAGACGAAGCCCGCCGCCATGAAGGCCAGGAAAATCCCGGCGATCTGCAGGTTGAACCAGACCATCGCCGCCAGGCACAGCACGGCCAGCGCCAGGGCGATGCCCGGTACCACGGGGAAGCCCGGCGCGCGGAAGCTGCGYTCCAGGTSCGGCTCGCTGCGGCGCAGCTTGAACAGGCTGARCATGCTCATGATGTACATGACGATGGCGCCGAACACGCTCATGGTGATCATCGCTGCGGTCAGGCTCATGCCCTGCAGGGCGATGAGGCCGTCACTGTAGATCGCCGCGATGCCTACCAGGCCGCCGGCGATGATTGCCCGGTGCGGGGTCTGGAAGCGTGACAGCTTGGCCAGCCCGCGAGGCAGGTAGCCGGCGCGTGCCAGGGCGAAGAATTGCCGCGAGTAGCCGAGGATGATGCCGTGGAAGCTGGCGACGAGGCCGAACAGGCCGATCCACACCAGCATGTGCAGCCAGCCGGAGTTCTCGCCGACCACCATCTTCATCGCCTGCGGCAGTGGGTCGTTGATGCCCGACAGGGCCTTCCAGTCGCCCGCGCCGCCGGCGAACAGCATCACGCCGATGGCCAGCACCACCAGGGTCAGGATGCCGCTGACGTAGGCCTTGGGAATGGTGCGTTTCGGGTCCTTGGCTTCCTCGGCGGCCATGGCCGCGCCCTCGATGGCGAGGAAGAACCAGATGGCGAAGGGAATCGCCGCGAAGATGCCGCTGATCGCCGCACCGCCGAAGCTGTCGGAGCCGGCCCAGCCGTTGAGCACGAAGTTGCTGAAGCTGAAGCCCGGCGCGACCACGCCCATGAACACCAGCAACTCGCCCACAGCTAGGATGGTGACGATCAGCTCGAAGGTCGCGGCGATGCTGACGCCGAGGATGTTCAGGGTCATGAAGATCAGGTACGCGCCGACCGCCGCATGCTTCGGGTCGAGCGAGGGGAACTGCACGTTGAGGTAGGCACCGATGGCCATGGCGATGGCCGGCGGGGCGAAGACGAACTCGATCAGCGTGGCGAGGCCCGCCACCAGTCCGCCTTTTTCGCCAAAGGCGCGGCGGCTGTAGGCGAAGGGCCCGCCGGCGTGAGGAATCGCCGTGGTCAGTTCGGTGAAGCTGAAGATGAAGCAGGTGTACATGGTTGCCACCAGCAGCGTGGTGACGAGGAAGCCGAGGGTGCCGGCCACGCCCCAGCCATAGCTCCAGCCGAAGTACTCACCGGAAATCACCAGGCCCACGGCGATGCCCCACAGGTGCAGGGTACCGAGGGTGGGTTTGAGTTGCGTGCTCATGCGACGTCTCCTGAAAGAGAAAGTCAGAGAAGAGAAAGTCCGAACGAGGATGAAAAACACGACCCGCTGATTCGTGCAGTGGCCGTGCCATGCCCGGAAATCAGGTCGCAAAGCGTGGTTTCGCGTCGTTTCGTGAACATTCGCGGCACATTGCGTGCATCGAATGGGGGCGCGGCGATTCGTTCAGGTGCGCGGGGCTGCGCTTGTTGCACGGCGATGACCGCGGCGTGACGCTTCGCGGAGCCGCGACGGCTGTCACAGGATGGCAATCTGCCGCTGGTCTACTGGCGCCCATTCCAGCGACCGGAGATTCGCCGATGACCACCCGCGCCCTGCACGAGCTGTTGCGCCAGGTTGCGCCCTTGGCCCCGGAGTTGAGCATCAGCGATGTCGCCGATCGCTTCCTCGATGCCGAGCACCGCGCCTTCCTCTCGCTGCCCGTGGTGGACGAGGCCGGGCTGCCGCTGGGACTGGTCAGCCGCAACAGCCTGCAGGACATCTTCATGCAGCGCTTCGGCCGCGACCTCTGGGGCCGCCGCCCGGCCAGCGATGTGATGAATGCGCAGCCATTGAAGGTGCGCGCCGACCTGAGCCTCGAAGAAGCCTCGCAACAGGTCACCGCCCAACTGAGTTACCCGATCACCGAGGACTTCGTCCTGGTAGACGAGCAGGGGCTCTACCTCGGCCTGGGCACGGTGCTCGATCTGCTGAAAGCCATGGAGCAGCGCGTCGCCCAGCGCAACCGCGTGCTCAACAAGACGCTGCAGGACCTGCGCGAGTCCCAGGCGCAGCTGGTGCAGTCGGAGAAGATGGCCTCGCTTGGCCAGATGGTCGCCGGCGTCGCCCATGAGCTGAACACGCCGCTGGGCTATGTGAAGAACAACGTCGCACTGCTGCGCGAGCTTCTGATCCCGCTGCTCGGCCTTACCGAAGCCCAAGCCCTGTTCAACGAATGCCTGGACGACCCGGCCTGCGACCCCGAGCAAACGGCCCGCGCCCGCGCTGCCTTCGAACAGGCCCGCGAAGAAGCGGCGCTGGAACAACTGGTGGGCGATCTCGACCAGCTGTTCGGCGACACAGATTTCGGCCTGGCGCAGATCGGCGAACTGGTCGGCGGACTGAAGGACTTCGCCCGCCTGGACCGCGCCCGCAGCGAAGAGGTCGACCTCAACGACTGCGTGCGCAGCGCGCTGCTGATCGCCCGCAACAGCATCAAGGAAAAGGCCGAGGTCGCCACCCAGCTGGGCGCGCTGCCCAAGGTTGCCTGCGCCGCCAGCCAGATCAACCAGGTGCTGCTCAACCTGCTGACTAACGCCGCCCAGGCCATGGAGAAGTTCGGCCTGATCCAGGTGAAATCCTGGGCGGACGAAACCCATGTGCACCTCTCGGTCCAGGACAACGGCAAGGGCATGGACGAGGAGGTGCGCGCGCGCATCTTCGACCCCTTCTTCACCACCAAACCGGTGGGGCAGGGCACGGGCCTGGGCCTGTCGATCAGCTACAAGATCGTTCAGGACCACGGCGGCCGCATCCGCGTGGCATCCGAACCCGGACGCGGCACACGATTCCTCATCAGCCTGCCGATCCAGCAGGCCAGCGAACTGAAACGGAGCGCCTGAACATGAGTCAGCAGCCTGTCCGCATCCTCTTCGTCGACGACGAGGAACGCATCCTGCGCAGCCTTGCGATGCAGTTCCGCCGTCACTACGACGTGCTGGTGGAAACCGATCCGCACAAGGCCCTGCAGCGCCTGCGCGAAGAGCACATCGATATTCTCGTCAGCGACCAGCGCATGCCGCAGATGACCGGCGCCGAGTTGCTCGCCCAGGCCCAGGAAATCGCCCCGGACACCCTGCGCATCCTGCTCACCGGCTACTCGGACCTCGACGCCGCGGTGGATGCGCTAAACAGTGGCGGCATCTTCCGCTACCTGACCAAGCCCTGGGACCCGCAGGAAATGGCCTTCACCCTGCGCCAGGCGGCCGAAATCGCCCAGCGCCAGGCGCCGGCCGAGCCCATCGATACCAAGGCGATCAGCCGCGTCGTTGCGCCGCTCAACGTGCTGCTGCTGGACGAGGATGCCGAGACCCTGGCCTGTGTCGGCGAGTTCTGCAGCGCTGGTACCCATCAGCTGCACCGCGCGCGTAACCTCGCCGAGGCCATCGTGCGACTGAACAGCGAACCCATCGATATCCTGGTCAGCGACCTCAAGCTGGCCGGCGAAGACACCGCGCCACTGCTCAAGTCCCTGGCCCAGGCTCATCCGCGCCTGCTGAGCATCGTCGTCACGCCGTTCCGCGACACCCAGGACCTGCTGGCGCTGATCAACCAGGCGCAGATCTTCCGCTACCTGCCCAAGCCGATCCGCCGCGGCCTGTTCGAGAAGGGCCTGAAGGCCGCCGCCGAGCAGGCGCTGCTCTGGCGCGCCCAGCCGGAGCAGAAGGTCGCGCGCATCGCCGAGGTGCCGCGCGAGGATCGTGAGCGGGAAAAAGTGGGCAGCCTGCTGGGCATGCTCGGCCGCCTGCGCGAGCGGCTGAGTGCCTGATCGCCGTCGGCGACGGAGCATTCCTGCCGGGCGGGCTACGGAAGTCGGCGCGTTTCTGCGACAATGCGCGCCGATTTTTTCGATACCCGCGAGAGAGCCCATGTCCGCCTGCCAGACCCCGATCATCGTCGCCCTGGATTTCCCCACCCGCGAAGCCGCGCTGGCGCTGGCTGACCAGCTCGATCCGAAGCTGTGCCGGGTGAAGGTGGGCAAGGAACTGTTCACCAGTTGTGCCGCCGGTATCGTCGAGACTCTGAACAGCCGCGGCTTCGAAGTCTTCCTCGACCTGAAGTTCCACGACATCCCCAACACCACCGCGATGGCCGTGCGCGCCGCCGCCGAGATGGGCGTGTGGATGGTCAACGTGCACTGCTCCGGCGGCCTGCGCATGATGAGTGCCTGCCGCGAGACCCTGGACGCTTTCAATGGCCCGTCGCCGCTGCTGATCGGCGTGACCGTGCTGACCAGCATGGAGCGCGAGGACCTCGCCGGCATCGGCCTCGACGTCGAGCCCCAGGAGCAGGTACTGCGCCTGGCTGCGCTGGCGCAGAAGGCCGGCATGGACGGCCTGGTCTGCTCCGCCCAGGAAGCGCCGGCGCTGAAAGCTGCGCATCCGGCACTGCAATTGGTCACCCCCGGCATCCGCCCGGCCGGCAGCGCCCAGGACGACCAGCGCCGCATCCTCACCCCGCGCCAGGCGCTGGACAATGGCTCCGACTACCTGGTGATCGGCCGCCCGATCAGCCAGGCTGCCGACCCGGCCAAGGCACTCGCCGAGATCGCTGCCAGCCTGGCCTGACGCCTTTCTCCAGGCATGAAAAAGCCCGCATCGCTGCGGGCTTTCTTGTTTTTGCTTTTTGTAGGAGCCAGGGGCGCGCCCAGTCCTTGCTCGCGAACAAATCTACCGGCAGCACATGAGCTGGGCGGTTCGCGAGCAAGCTCGCTCCTACAGGGCTCAGCCGTGGACTTGAGCGGTTGACGTCGTCCGGCCGAACCAGCGCTCGCGCAGCACGTCGTACACCCAGTTGAACACTAGTGCGTAGGGCAGGAAGAACAGCACCAGGCCGATGTCGAGGATGAAGGCCTCCAGCAGGCTCACCGACAGCCACCAGGCGGCCAGCGGCACCAGCAGGACGATCAGGCCCAGCTCGAACAGCGAGGCGTGCAGCACGCGCACCGACAGGGTGCGGCTGAAGCCTATGCGGTTCTGCGCGCGGTCGAAGGCGGCGTTGAAGAGCATGTTCCACACGGTGGCGATGGCCGAGAACATCAGGGTCATGGCGCCCATGTGGCCCAGGGGTTTGTCCATCAGCCAGGCCAGGGTCGGCGCGCAGATGACGACCGCCAGCAGTTCGAAAAGTCCGGCGTGGAACATCCGTTCCTTTAGGGTTTTAGTCGGGCTCATGGGGTTTCTCCAGATAAGGCAGTGGCAGGCCGACTCCGTCGGTCTGGCGCCATTATCATCGGTCGACCGGCTGGATATAAGTTGGATACCATCGGCTTAACCGATGGTAGAGGTGTCGCTCGATGCAATATTCCCCCGAATCCCTGCAGGCCTTCGCCGAGGCCGCATGCCAGGGCTCGTTCAGCGCCGCCGCGCGCAAGCTGGGCAAGAGCCAGTCGACCGTCAGCGAGGCCATCGCGCGACTGGAAATCGATCTCGGGCTGACCCTGTTCGACCGCAGCAGCCGCCAGCCGCAATTGACTGAAGCCGGCCACGCGCTGCTCGGGCGGGTGGAGGAAGTGCTGATGGCCAACGATCGCCTCGGCCAGCTCGCCCATCAGCTCGTTGGGGGACTGGAGTCGCGGGTGACCCTGGCGATGTCGGACACCTATCAGTCCGCCGAATTCGAGGCACGGCTGGCGGAGATCGATGCGCGCTACCCGGACCTGGAGTTCGAGTGGCTGATCGCCGAGGACAGCGATGTGCTCGATCTGGTTGTTCAGGGGCGCGCCAGCCTGGGGTTGCTTGCCGCTCAAAAGGATTACGCGCCGGATATCAGCTCGGCGACCTTGAGCGAACAGGCGGAGTTCGGCCTGTTCGTCAGCCGCGACCACCCGCTGGCTGGCCGCGAACAGGTGGAGCGCGAAGACCTGCTGGCCTACCGCGCGTTGCGCCTGAATACCTACCTGGACGACGCCGCGCCGATGCTGGGCGGGCGCTGCTGGAGCGCACCGAACTACCTGCTGCTGCTGGACATGGCGGTGCTGGGCTTTGGCTGGATCGAATTACCCAGCTGGATGGTAGGACGCTTCGCCGGCGGGCGTATGCAGGAGCTGAAGGTCGCCGGCTGGCCGCGCCGGGTGGCGGTGGACGTGATCTGGTCGCGACAGCGTCGCCTGGGGCCAGCCGCGAGTTGGCTGGCGGAGCGTCTGCTGGGCCGTTGAGGCGCTCTGCATCACAGTTTCCGGACTAAATGTGTCGGGGCCTTTGATGCCCGGCGCGACACCAGTAGGATCGGAGTTTTCCTAGATTGTGAGGTCAGGATGCGCGCCAAGCTGGAGAATTGTCTGAAGGCAGTTGACGAAGTCCTGCTCGGCAAGGAGGTTCAGGTAAGGCTGGCGCTGACCTGCCTGCTGGCGCGCGGTCACCTTCTCATCGAAGACTTGCCCGGCATGGGCAAGACCACGCTCAGCCATGCCCTGGCGCGTGTGCTGGGCCTGGGGTTCCAGCGTATCCAGTTCACTTCCGACCTGTTGCCCGGCGACGTGCTGGGCACTTCGGTGTTCGACAAGGACAGCGGGCAGTTCGTCTTCCATCCCGGGCCGATCTTCTCCGAGCTGGTGCTGGCCGACGAGATCAACCGCGCCACCCCCAAGAGCCAGAGCGCGCTGCTCGAGGCGATGGAGGAAGGGCAGGTGACCATCGAGGGCGCAACCCGACCGCTGCCCGAACCCTTCTTCGTCATCGCCACGCAGAACCCGGTGACCCAGGGCGGCACCTTTGCGCTGCCCGAATCGCAGCTCGATCGTTTCCTCATGCGCCTGTCCCTGGGTTACCCCGGCCGCGCCGCCGAGAAGGCGTTGTTGCTGGGCGAAGCTCGCCGCGACCTGCTGCCGCGCCTGGAGCCGATGCTCAACCCGCAGGAACTGCAGGCGCTGCAGGGTGAGGTACTGGCGGTGCGCGCCAGCGATGCGCTGGTGCACTACGTGCTGCGCCTGGTGGAAGCCACGCGCACCCAGCCGGCTTTTGCCCTGGGCCTGTCACCGCGGGGCAGCCTGGCGCTGCTGGCAGCGGCCCGTGCCTGGGCGTTGCTGGCCGGGCGCGACTACGTCATCCCGGAGGACGTACAGGCCGTGCTGCCCTCGGTGGCCGGTCACCGCCTGCGCGACCAGGCCGACCCGGCCGGGCATGGCGGCGGTGCGTTGGTGCAATGGTTGTTGCGCGAAGTCCCGGCTCTCTGAGGGGCACGCCATGCTCGTCAAGGTCAGGCCGCTGTGGCAAAGCTGGATAGCCCGGCGCATACCGCCGTCACCTTCGCTGCAACTCAACCAGCGCCGCATCTTCATCATCCCCACCCGGCAGGGCCTGGCGTTCGGCGTTGCGCTGTTGCTGATGCTGCTGACCGCGATCAACTACCAGAACAGCCTGGCCTATGGCCTGACCTTCCTGCTGCTGTCGCTGTTCATCGTCGCCATCCTCCATACCTACCGCAACCTGGGCGGCCTGCGTCTGTCGGCGCTCGGCGCGCAGCCAGTGTTCGTCGGCGAGCAGGCAGCTTTCCGGGTGCGCCTGGAAGGCGAAGGGCGCAACCGGCAGGCCATCGGCCTGGGGTGGGAAGCCGAGCGCATGCAGTTCGCCGATGTTACGGCGGACCATGCCGAAGAGTTGCTGCTGAGCGTGCCAGCCGAGCGTCGTGGCTGGTTGCGCCCTGGTCGCCTGCGGGTGGAGAGTCGCTTCCCGCTGGGCTTGCTGGTTGCCTGGAGCTGGGTTGACCTGGACCAGTCGGTGCTGGTCTACCCGCATCCGCAGCCCGGCGACCTGCCACTGGAAAGCGGGGCGGCGGAGAACGATGAGGAAGGCGTGCGGCCCAGCGGGCGCGGCGTCGATGATTACCAGGGCCTGCGGCCCTACCAGCCGGGCGATTCGCGCCGGCGCTTGCACTGGAAGGCCTACTCCCGTGGCCAGGGCCTGCTGGTGAAGGATTTCTCCGCACTGGCCGGGCGCAATGTCTGGCTGGAGTTCGACAGCCTGGGCGGCGACACCGAGGGGCGCCTGTCGCGCCTGTGCTTCTGGGTCCTGCAGCTCACGCTGCGCCAGCAGCCCTTCGGCCTGCGCCTGCCGGATGCGCAACTGGCGGTCGGCCTGGATGACGCCCATCGCGATGCCTGCCTGCGCGCACTGGCGTTGTACGGGACGAAGCGATGAGCAGTGCGACCGCGACTTCCTCCCAGCCCATTCCACGGGTGGCCCTGACCTGGCTGCTGGTGGCCCAGGCGGTGGTGATCATTCCGCACCTGGAACACCTGCCGCTGTGGATCGTCGCCCTCTGGCTGGGTTGCGCGGCCTGGCGCATCCAGGTGTTCCGCATGCGCGCCAACTACCCCAGTGGCATCGCCAAGCTGGCGCTGGTGGCGTTGGCCGGGGTGGGCGTGTGGTTTTCCCGCGGCTCGCTACTCGGCCTGGATGCCGGCGTGGTGCTGCTGATCTCGGCCTTCGTGGTCAAGCTGGTGGAGCTCAAGACTCGCCGCGATGCCTGGGTACTGATCCTGCTGGGGTTCTTCGCGGTCACCACCAGTTACCTGTTCCAGGACGACATCCTCGCCGCCGCCTTCAGCGTGCTGCCGGTGCTGGCGCTGCTGGCGGCGGCCATCGGCCTGCAGCAGAGCGGCTTCGCCGCGCGCCCGATGCCGACCTTGCGCCTGGCCGGCGGTCTGCTGCTGCAAGCCTTGCCGCTGATGCTGCTGCTATTCCTGCTGTTTCCGCGCATGGGGCCGCTGTGGTCACTGCCAATGCCGGGCGACAAATCCATGACCGGGCTGAGCGACAGCATGGCGCCCGGCGACATGGTGGAACTGAGCCAGTCTCCTGCGCTGGCCTTTCGGGTGAGCTTCGACGGCAGCCCGCCGCCGCGCTCGCAGCTGTACTGGCGCGCCCTGACCCTGGAGCGCTTCGACGGCATGCGCTGGAGCGCGGTGTTCCAGCGTGGCGATCGTGAGCCGCAGTGGCAGCGGCAGGGGCAGCCCTTGCAGTACCAGGTGATCATGGAGCCCAACGGTCGGCCCTGGCTGTTCGCGCTGGATGTGGCGCAGACCAGCCTGGGCGATGCGCGGATGATGAGCGACTTCCACCTGGAGCGGCGCCTGCCGGTCCGCCAGGGGCTGCTCTACCGCGCCACCTCCTGGCCGGACGCTGTGCTGGAGCCGGACGACTCCGCCCGCGCACAACGGATCAACCTCGCCTTGCCGCAGGGTGGCAATCCCCAGGCCCGTGCCTGGGCGCGGCAACTGCGCGAACGCTACCCACAGCCGGCCGAGCTGGTGCAGGCGATGCTCCGGCACTTCCGCGAACAGCCTTTCCGCTACACGCTCCGTCCGCCGGATGTTGGCGCAGAGCGCATCGACGGCTTCCTGTTCGACACCCGGGCCGGCTTCTGCGAGCACTATGCCGGTGCCATGACCTTCGTCCTGCGCGCGGCGGGGATTCCGGCCCGTGTGGTCACCGGCTACCAGGGGGGCGAGGCCAGCGCATCGGGCGGTTACCTGGCGATCCGCCAGTTCGATGCCCATGCCTGGGTGGAGTATTGGCAGCAGGGCCGCGGATGGACGCGCGTTGATCCCACGGGCGCCGTATCGCCCGAGCGGATCGAGCAAGGACTGGAGGCGTCCATGAGCCAGGAAGGCAGCTTCCTCGAGGCCGATCCGTTTTCGCCCCTGCGCTACCGGAACTTCGCGTTGCTCAACGAACTGCGCATGGCCTGGGACGACGTCAACTATGGCTGGCAGCGCTGGGTGCTGGGTTACCAGGCCGAACAACAGGGCGACATGCTGAAGAACTGGTTCGGCGGGCTGGACCGGCAGTGGATCGGCGCCCTGCTGGTGGGCGGCGGCGCGCTGTTGCTGGCTTTGCTTGCGCTGGTGCTGTTCAAGCCCTGGCGGCGTTCCACTGATCTGCAGTTGCAGAGCTTCCAGCGTTTCGAAAGGATGCTCGCGCCCCTGGGGGTGCATCGCGAGCCGGGGGAGGGCGCGCGGGATTTCTGCCGGCGCGCGAGCAAAGTCCTCCCGGCCCATGCCCAGGCGATCCGCAGTTACCTGGAAGCCTTCGAAGCGCAGCGCTATGGCGGAGCTGCCACGGCACCTACCGAATTGCGCGCGCACCTGGCGCGCCTGCGTCGCGAACTGCCCTGGCGCTTGTGGTCGGCGCGCAGAAACGGAACGTGACATCGCGGCCCTTGCCGCTGTGCTGGTGGGGGCTAACCTGATATTTCACCCTCTGGCGTGGAGCCTGCCGTGACCTCCTTCTGCGATTACCTGGTAAGCCATCTGATCGAGCAGGAGGTTGCGCTGTTCTCTGCGTCCTCCCGCCTGAAGGCCGAGTCCGATCCCGAAGCGCTGCATGACCTGCGCATCGCCGTGCGCCGGCTGCGCAGCCTGTTGCACCCGGTGCGGGGCATGCCGGGTATCGACGAACTGGAGCAGGCGTTGGGCGATATGGGCCGGCTCAGCGGCCCGTTGCGCGATCTCGAAGTGCTGCTGCCGGTGCTTGAGGCTGAAGGCTACGAGCGCGCGGCTGCGCTGCGGCGCCCGGCGCTGATCTCCGGCTACGCCACGCTGCTTGCCAGTCCGCAGTGGGAGCGCCTGATGATGCGTCTGGATGGCTGGCCGCAGTTGTGGCGCACCTCCGAGCGCCACGGCGTGCTCAAGGGGCTGCACGGCAAGGTGGAGAAGCGCCTGGCGAGGGAGTGGCAGAAGCTTCGCGAGGCCCTGAAGGACCCGACCCACGACCGCCATCGCCTGCGCCTGCTGATCAAGCGGGTGCGCTATTCGCTGGAGGCCTATCCGAAGGAGTCCGCCGTGCCGCAGCGCCTGCTGGCGCCGCTGAAGGACGCGCAGTCGGCGCTGGGCGACTGGCATGACTACGAGCAGTGGCTGATCCGCAGCGAGCGCGAGTTGGACCTGATGCCCTTGCAGCCGCACTGGAACGCCCGCCACGACCTCGCCGAGCGCCTCGCCGACGAGAGTCTGGAGGCCCTGCAGAAAGCGTTGCATAGGGCTCATTGATGGCAGGGCATTTCCTGCAAGGGACAAGGCTTTGGATGGTTTGCCGGGGCTGCCGGTGCCCCTAAGATCGCAACCAGCTGCCATTTTCCAGAAGCCTCAGGGAAGTCCGATCATGTCCTTCAGCGAAATGCTCCGGGCGGTGCGTGCCGCACCGCTGTCCATTGTCATCCCCGCCACTTGGGCGCAGGGCCGCGCGAGTTTCGGCGGCCTGGTGGCGGCGCTGGCCTACGAGGCCATGGCGGCGGTGGCCGAGGCCGGACGACCGGTGCGTTCGCTGGCGATCACTTTTGTCGGTCCCATCGAGGTGGAAGTGCCGGTGAGCTTCGAGGCCGAAGTGCTGCGGGAGGGCAAGTCGGTCAGCCAGGTATTCTGCCGCGCGGTGCAGAACGGGCAGGTGGTGCTGCTGGCGCAAGGCAGCTTCGGTGTGGGGCGTGAATCCACTGTGCAGATGGAGGGCTTGCCGCCGCCGGTGTTCAAGGCCATCGAGGACTGCCAGGAGCTGCCGTACATTCGCAAGTTGATGCCGGCCTTCACCCAGAATATCGCCATGCGCTGGGCGGTCGGGCATATGCCGTTCTCGGCCAGTCGCGAGCGCGAGATGGGTGGCTGGATGCGCTTCCGTGGCGACGACGTGGGCGAGGAGCCGATGGAGATCAGCCACCTGCTGGCGCTGATCGACGCCTGGCCGCCGGCCAACCTGCCGCACCTGAAATCGCCAGCACCTTCCAGCTCGCTGACCTGGACCGTGGAGTTCGTCCAGCCGCTGCCCTCGATGCCCGCGAATGGCTGGTGCCAGTACCTGGCGACCATCGAGCATGCCCGTGACGGTTACGGGCACATCGCCGCCCAGACCTGGTCGGCCGATGGCCAGCTCCTGGCGATCGGCCGGCAGACGGTGACCATCTTCGGCTAGGGCTGCCCCCGCTAAATGCCGGGTGCGGTTTCCGTGCGGTTGCGGCCGCCGGCCTTGGCCCGGTAGAGCGCCCGGTCGGCGCGGGCGAGCAGGTCTTCCAGGCGCAGTTCGCCTTCGCGTCGCGCCGCCACGCCGATACTCAGGGTGAGGCGCACGCGGCTGCCGTCTTCGCTGGTGAAGGACAGCGCCTGCACGCTGTTGCGCACCCGCTCGGCGACTTGCAGCGCCTGTGGCAAGTCGGTTTCGGGAAGGATCGCGGCGAACTCCTCGCCACCCAGGCGGCCAAGCAGGTCCACTTCGCGCAGTCCCTGCGTCAGCTCCTTCGCCACGGCTTGAAGCACGGCATCGCCGAAGGCGTGGCCGTGGGTATCGTTGATCGGCTTGAAGAAGTCGATGTCGAGCATCAGCGCCGAGCACTGGCGGTCGTAGCGCTGTGCGCTCTTGAGCAGGGCGACGCCACGTTTGACGAAGGCATGGCGGTTCTGCAGGCCGGTCAGCGGATCGGTGGTGGCCAGCAGGCGCAGTTCCTGCTCCATGGTCTTGCGCTGGTTGATGTCGAAGCTCCACACCAGCGAGGCCGGTCGGCCGTCTATTTCCATCTTCCGTGCCCAGACGATGGCCCAGTAGGCGGGGTTGCCCGCCAGGCGGGTTTCCCAACTGTCGAGTTGGCCGTTGTCAGCCAGGGACTGGCGGAAGCGGGCTTCCTCGTCGGGATCGTCGAACAGCCGATGCAGGGTGAAGGGCTCGTGCGGGCGGATGCCGGTGCGCTGCAACAAGCGCGGGCTGACGTAATGGGCGCGGGAGTCTTCGTCGCTGAGCAGTGCTACGTCGCTGGGGCTGGTGTCGAGGATGTAGCGCAGCAGCGACTTGCGCTCGCTCAATTCCTGGGTGCGCTGTTCGACGCGTTGCTCCAGCGACTGGTTGAGGTCGTGCAGGCGCTGGGTGAGCAGGAGCTTGCGCCGCGAGTTGGCGATCACCCGCAAGGCCAGCAGCACACTGCACAAGCCGAGGCCGAAAAGCACCCAGGCCAGCAGGTTGAAGGCGCGCTGCAGATCCAGGCGCTCGGCGTCCATGTAATTGGTCAGGGCGATATTGGTGACTACTACCAGTTCGTGCGTGGGTTCGAGCAGGGGCGGCAGCTCGCGCAGCATCTCGCCGGCCAGCAGCTTCGCGGCCTGCGGTTTACCCCAGGGCGCGCGCTTGAGCCAGGCGTCACTCAGGCGCTGGATATTTTCCAGGGTCGCCTGCACTTCCGGGCGAGGCACCATCAGGTAGCCATAGACCGGTGTAGTGCGCAGCGGCGGCAGGAGGCTGGCGAGCACTTCGACGCGCGTTGCCAAGGCATCGCTGTCGCTCTCTCCGGCGAGTACCTGCCGGGCGCTGTTCAACGAGCGCTCCAGCTCGGCCCGCAGCTGGTAGGCCTGCCACAGCTCGCTGTGGGCGGCGGGATGGGCCAACTGGCGGACATGCTGGTGCACCATCAGCAGTGCAGCGCCGGCGCCGGCGGTCAGCGCCGCGATCAGGCCGCTGAGGATGATGACGGTCAGGCGGCGATAGCGCCGCCTGGGAAGTTGCGGGGGCACGGCGATCACTCCAGGGTAATGCGGCTTACCTGCCAGACGGTGCGGTTGAAATAGACCTGGGTCCGCAACTCCGGGTGATCGAGCATCGGGTAGATGACGAACAGCGGGCCGCGCTCGGCGATACCGATGGATTGGCCGTCGCGGCGGTAGGCGAGGATCGGGTCGAAGGTGTCCAGGTCGCTCAGTGGAATCAGCGCGGAGTAGTCGTTGAGTGCCTCGACCCGCAGGCGCTGGGCGTCGCCTCGCTCGAAGCCGGCGAGCAGGGTGCTCAGGCGCACGCCTTGCCAGTCATGTACCTGGGTTTCGTCCGGGAGCATCGAGCGACGCTCGCTCTGCGGCAGCGCTTCAAGCTCGCGCAGGCTGTAGTGGCGCTGGAGTTGCGGCTGGCCCTTCACTGCAATGGTCAGCACGGTGCGCTCGGCCGCCGGTTGCGGGGCTGAGTGCACGGTCGTGACAATAAACAGGCAGGTAAAAATGCCAATAAAATGGCGAAAAGCCGACATCTCAACAGCTCGTGACGAAATCTCGACGATTATATCGGCGAACCTGCCTGGTACTTGAATGGCCGGAATGCCGCGCCCTGCTGTTTTATGGTCGGCTCAGTGCCGGCGATTGCGCCAGGCGCGCCACCAGGCGCCGCTCAAAACAAAGCGCGGGAAGGTGACGAACTGCTCGACCAGCAGACGGCTGACGGCGTCCTTGCGGTCCGTAAAGGGTTCGGGCGCCTGCTCTTCAAGCTTGTGCCCGCGGCCCTGGATGGCCAGCGAGGCGACCATGCCGATCACGCCCAGCAGGATCGCCGACAGGCTCAGGCCGAACAGCCCGCTGAGCAGGGTCAGGGCGCCGAGGATGAACAGCGGCACGGCGATGATGTGCAGCGCCAGGTTGGTCGGGTTGCGGTGGTTGGCGGCGTAGCCCTGCCACTGCCAGGCGAGGAGGTTGGGATGACGTTTGCCCATGTGGGTGCTCCCGAGACTGAAAAGCCCGCCTGGACGCAGGCGGGCGGAATATCAGCAGTCTAGGTGCTGCCCCGAAGCCCGCGCCAATGGGCGCAGGCTATGCGGGCGATAGGGATTACAGGCGCAACTGGCGGATGGCGCGGCTGAGCTCGCCGGCGAGGTCCGCCAACTGGTGGCTGGTGCCGGCCGAGTCCACGGTCTGCTGCACGGTGTGCTCGGTAACGTCGCGGATGCCGACGACCGAGCGGGTCATTTCCTCGGCGACCTGGCTCTGCTGCTCGGCGGCCACGGCGATCTGGGTATTGCTTTCGCGCATCAGCGCCACTGCCGAAGCGATCGCCGCCAGGGCTTCGCCGGCTTCACGGGCTTCCTCGACGCAGCCATCGGCCTTGATCGAGCTTTCCTGCATGAATTCCACGGCGTCGCGGGTGCCGGACTGCAGCGCATTGATCATCTGGGTGATCTCGTCGGTGGAGTCCTGCACGCGCTTGGCGAGGTTGCGCACTTCGTCGGCCACCACGGCGAAACCGCGACCCATCTCGCCGGCGCGGGCGGCCTCGATGGCGGCATTGAGAGCCAGCAGGTTGGTCTGTTCGGCGATACCGTGGATCACGCTGACCACGCTGCTGATCTTGTGACTGTCCTGGGCCAGCTGCTGGATCATCTCGGCGGTCTGCTGCACGCCCTGGGACAACCCGGCGATGGACTGGCCAACACGGCCGACGACTTGCTGGCCATTGCCGGCGAGGCGATCGGCCTCCTGCGACTGGTCACGGGTATCGGCGGCGTGCTGGGCGATGTGGTGGACGGTGGTGGACATCTCGTTGATGGCGGTGGCGGCCTGGTCGGTCTCGCTCTGCTGGCCGAGCATGCCCTGGCGCACCTGGCCCATGCTGTTGGCAAGGCTGCGCGCGCCTTCGTCGAGGCGCCCGGCGGCCTGGGCAACCGTGCCGACCACGCGCTGGTAGCCGGCCTGCATGGCGTTGAAGGCAGTGGCCATCTGGCCGACTTCGTCGCGGCTTTCCAGCGGCACGCGGGCGGACAGGTCGCCGCTCTTTTCCACGTGCAGCATCACGTCGCGCAGGGTCAGCAGGTGCGTGAGGATGAAGCGGATCAGCAATTGCGAGGCGGCCAGCAGGGCCAGCATCAGCACCAGTACGGCGCCGGCGAAGGGCAGGGCGCGGTCCTCGAAGACGCTCCAGAAGTCGGCGCCGGGGGCGAGCACGGCGACGCGCTGGCCGTTGCCGATGTCCTGCACGTAGGCGCCGGCCAGCGCGCCGTTGCGGTTCTGCGCACCCTGCAGGTCTACCCAGCCGCTGGCGCGGGCGAGGGCCGAGCCGTCAACACCAGCGATCTGCGGTGCGCTGCCGCTGGCGAAGCTGACGAGGTTCGGCGAAGTCGGCAGCGCCGAGCCCGCCGGCCAGCCCTTGAGCATCTGGGCCTGGGCTTCGGCACCCTGGCGTGCCTGCTGGTTGCGCCCATCGAGCTCCTGGTGCATGGCGAACAGCACCAGCAGCAGGGTGGTGACGAAGGCGACCGCGTTGACGGCCCAGAATTTGTACTTGAGGGAAATATCGCGGATCCAGGCGGCCATAGATGTCTTCTTGTCGGTCGAATAGTGGCAGGGCGCCATTATTGTCGTGAAAAGGGATGAAGGTGGCCATTGATGGGAATCAAGCCACCTTCCGCTCCCGACTTATCGGCCGAGGAAGGGCATTCTTGAGAGCCGGTTCAAATTTCCGGGAGGTCAAAGAAGCGCCGCGCACACTCGGTGGTATGGGCAGCGACGCGCTCTGCGCTCTCGCCACGGTGCTGGGCCACGCAGGTCAGCACTTCGGGCAGGTAGGCCGGCTGGTTCCGGCCGTTCTTGGGCTTGGGCCGCAGCGTGCGCGGCAACAGATAAGGTGCGTCGCTTTCCAGCATCAGCCGGCCTTCGGGAATTTCCCGCACCAGCTCCTGCAGATGGGTGCCACGGCGCTCGTCGCAGATCCAGCCGGTGATGCCGATGTGCAGGTCGAGGTCGAGGTAGGAATAAAGTGTGCGGCGCTCGCCGGTGAAGCAATGCACCACGGCCGCAGGGAGCCGGTCGCGGAAGTCCTTGAGGATCGCCAGCAGGCGCTCTCCGGCATCGCGCTCGTGGATGAACACCGGCAGTTGCAGTTCCACGGCGAGGCCCAGTTGTTCTTCGAAAGCCTTTTCCTGCTGCGGGCGCGGCGAAAAGTCGCGGTTGAAGTCCAGGCCGCATTCGCCCACGGCCTTTACCCGGTCCTCCGCCAGCAGGCCGCGCAGCGCCCTGGCGCTGCCGCTGTCCCAGTGGCTGGCTTCATGGGGATGGACACCGGCCGTGCAGTAAAGACGCTGTTCTTCGTCCAGTTGCCGGCACAGTTCCAGGGCCTGTTCGCTGTCGGACAGGCTGGTCCCGGTGAGCACCATCTGGGCGACGCCGGCCTCGATCGCGCGAGCAAGGACCGCTTCACGTTCCGGCTCGAAGCTTGGATGGGTGAGGTTGACGCCGATGTCGATCAGTTGCATTTTTGTTCCCTTTGTCTGGATGCGGAGCATAGCAAAACGCTCTTTTCAGACGAAAATTCTTAAAAAACAACAGGTTGCGGATTGTTCCGAAGATATATCGGAAGTTTCGGGTTGGTAATGAGCCCCTCCTGTGAGAATCTTGCGCGCCCTTGGCGGTCGGGAACCCCCGACCGAAACCGCACTCTAATCGGCCCGCCGCCGAGTGCGAGCCCCTGGAGAGCTGGATGACCCGACTGTTGTTGCTACTGCTGTGCCTCGTGGCCCTGACGCCACTGCCGGCGGCCGCGCGCCTGACGGCCCAGCCGGAAAACTGGGAGCAGGAAAACACCGACGCCCGCGACCTTGCCACGATCCGCTCCGGCGGCACCCTGCGGGTTCTGGTCAACCAGAGCCGCAACAGCTCCGGTGAGATCAAGGGCGAACCCATTGGCATCGAATACCGTCGCCTGCGCGCCTTCGAGCAATACCTCAACGACAGTGCCCCAGGGCGCAAGCCGCTCACCATCAAGTTCATTCCCAAGGCCAAGGATCAATTGCTCGGCGCGCTGCAGCGCGGTGAAGGCGATCTGGTCGCGCCCGGGGAAGTCCTGCTGGCCCGCGATGGCCAGAACGTCAGCCCCAGCCTGCCGTGGAAGGCCGACGTGCCGCTGGTGCTGGTGACCAAGCAGGGCAACCGCAAGTTCGTGCGCCTGGAGCAGCTGGCCGGCCGCACCATCACCCTGCCAGCCGGTAGCGCCGCTGGTGAGGCCGTGCGCAAGGTCAACGAGCGCCTGGTGCAGAAGCGCATGGCGCCTCTGGTGCTGGAGTGGACCGATTCCTCCCTGGCGGTGGAAGACGTGCTGGAGATGGTCCAGGCCGGCATCTTCAATTACACCGTGGTCGAGCAGCCCATCGCCGAACGCTGGAGCAAGGTCTTCACCAAGCTGCGCGTCGATCGTCATCTGGTGCTGGACAACAGCGAGCCGATGGCCTGGTACGTACGTCGTGACGCGCCAATGCTGCGCGCCAGCGTCAACCGCTTCCTCAAGGACTATCGCGCCCCGGCGGACCAGGACGCAGCCTTCCAGCGCCTGTACCGCCGCGCCTACCAGGTGCGCAACCCGCTGCTCGTTCCCGACCGCAAGCGCCTGGAAGCCGTGCGCCCGACCCTGCAACGCTATGGAGAGCAGAGCAAGGTCGACTGGCTGGCCCTGGCCGCCGTGGGCTTCAAGGAGTCCAACCTGAATGCCGGCGCGCGCGGCGCCGGCGGCGCCACCGGGCTGATGCAGATCACCCCGGCGGCGGCCCGCGCCGTGGGCGTGGATACCGTGCACCAGAAGGAGAACAACGTGCAGGCAGCCAGCCGTTACATGGCCATGCTGCGCAAGCGCTTCTTCTCCAGCTCGCGCATCAATGAACGGGACCGCATGGCCTTCGTTCTGGCTGCCTACAATGCCGGTCCCGAGCGGGTGCAAAGCCTGCGTGCGGAGGCCAAGCGCCAGGGCCTGAACCCCAACCAGTGGTTCTTCCAGGTCGAGCGCGTGGCGGCCGAGCAGTTGGGCATGGGCGTGGTGAACTACGTCAGTAGCGTCAACAAGTACTATCTTGCATATCAGCGGGAACGTGATGGCCTCGAGCCACGTGAGAGCGTGGCGGCAATCAAGAAGTAATCAGTTTGTTCGATAGTTATCAGCGCGATTTTGCGCTTTTGATATCGTAAAAACTGGTTATATTGGTCGCCAAGCAACCACGGTTGTCACCTACTTCCTACGCAACCCTTCGCTCCCACTAGAGCTCGCATAAGGACGCACCATGAACTCGCTGATCAAATCCATTCTGACCACCAACGCTGGCGCCGGCATCGCTGTCCTGCGCATCACCACCGGCCTGACCTTCATGGCTCACGGCTCGCAGAAGCTCTTCGGCGCCTTCGGTGGCCCGGGTCTGCAAGGCATGGCGGGCTGGCTGGAATCCCTCGGCGTCACTCCTGGCTACCTGATGGCTGCCCTGGCCGGCAGCGCCGAATTCTTCGGCGGCCTGGCCCTGGTGCTTGGCCTGCTGGTGCGCCTGGCCAGCATCCCGCTGATCGTCGCCATGCTGGTCGCGGTGTTCAGCGTGCACCTCGCCAACGGCTTCTTCATCACCGCCAACGGCTTCGAATACGCCTTCACCCTGATCATGATCAGCGTCGCGTTGCTGATCAGCGGCGCCGGCCCGTTCTCGCTGGACCGCAAGCTGTCCAGCTGATCGCCGACGCGATAACGAAAAAGGGCGGGCACCCAAGGTGCCCGCCCTTTTTGTTTGCCTGCGTGAATCAGTGGAACAGGTACTGTACGCCGCCGTTGATCAGGCCGCCGCCCACCAGCAGGAAGGCGAACAGCCCGGCGCCCAGCAGCAGCGGCTTGGGGCCTTCCTTGCGCAGGTCGCCCAGGCGGGTGGCCAGGCCCAGGGCGGCCATCGCCATGCCGAGCATCACGTCATCCAGTTGCTGCAGCGGCGCCAGCCAGCTTTCCGGCACCCAGCCCAGCGAGCGCAGGCCGGTCACCAGCAGGAAGAACACGGCGAAACCGGGAACGTGCAGTTTGCGGCGCGCGCCCGGCTCGGCGGCTTCGGTGCAACCGACACGGCCGAGGATCAGCAGGGCCGGGGCCAGCAGCAGGACCCGCAACATCTTGCTGATCAGCGCGGCGTCCGCGGCGGCCGGGTCCATGGCGCGGCCGGCGGCAACCACCTGGGCGACCTCATGGATGGTCGAGCCGGTGAATACGCCGAAGGCCTGCTCGCTGCCGAACAGATTGGGCAGTGCGGCGTAGATCAGCGGATGCAGCAGCATCGCCAGGGTGCCGAAGAGCACCACGGTAGCTACCGCGACGGCGGTGTGCTCGGCACGCGCCTTGAGTACCGGGCTGCTCGCCATGACCGCCGCGGCTCCACAGATGGCGCTGCCGGCGCCGATCAGCAGGGCGCTTTCGCGCGGCAGCTTGAGCCAGCGTTCGCCGATCCACCAGGCGACGGTCAGGGTGCTGGCGACCATCAGCACGTCGATGATCAATGCTGCCGGGCCGAGGGCGGCGATGTCCTGGAAGGTCAGGCGCAGGCCGTAGAGCACAACGCCCAGGCGCAGCAGTTGCTGGCGAGAGAGGTCGATGCCGGGGCGAATGCTGCCGAAGCGCGCGAGCCCCAAATTGCCGGCCAGCAGGCCGATGAGGATTGCCAGGGTCAGGCTGCCGAGCCCCAGGTGCTGCAGTGCGGGAATTTCCATGAGCTGGCGCGAGCCGAAGGCGATGGCCAGGCAGAGCAGGGCGCCGGGGACGAAGTAGGGCAGGCGGCGGAGGGCGTTCATTGCAGGCTCCTTGTGTAAGGTGAAGCCATGGTGCCGCGGTGCCGCTTAGTGTAAAAACGGATTGTTCTTATTGGGATGACCGGTTTTATCGATATGGGCCCGCGCATCACCCTTCGCCAGTTGGCGACCTTCACCGCGATTGCCGAACTGGGCAATGTCACCCAGGCCGCGGCACGCATCGCGCTTTCGCAGTCCGCCGCCAGCCAGGCGCTGCAGGAGCTGGAGCGTGCACTCGGCACGCGCCTGTTCGACCGCAGTGGCAAGCGTCTGGCGCTGAACGACAATGGCCGCGCCTTTTATCCCAAGGCCAGTGCGCTGTTGGCGCAGAGTGCCGAGCTGGAGAGCCTGTTCGAATCAGCGCCGGTGCAACTGAGCCTTGGTGCCAGCCGCAGCATTGGTGGCTACCTGCTGCCGCAGGTGATGGCCGGCTTTCTCGGCGAATTGCCCGAGAGCCGCCTGGAGTTGCAGGTCGCCAACAGCGGCGGGGTGATCGAGGCGCTGGCCGAGTTCCGCCTGGACGTGGCCTTCATCGAAGCGCCGATCCAGCATCCGCAGATCCAGCTGACGCCCTGGATGGCGGACGAGCTGCTACTGGTCGTGGCGCCGGATCATCCCCTGGCGGCGGCCGAGAGCGTCACCTTGCAGGATCTGGCGGCGGCGCGCTGGGTACTGCGGGAATCCGGGTCGGGCACGCGGGTGACTTTCGAGCAGCAGGTACTGCCGCGCCTGGGCAGCGTCAATGCGCCCCTGGAGGTGAGCAACGCCGAGGCGATCAAGCAGCTGGTTGCGAGCGGTTTCGGCATCGGTTGCCTGTCGCAGCGTGTCGTACAGGCGGAGCTCGCGCGCGGTGAGCTGGTGCAGTTGGATAATCCGCTGGGGCCGCTGCGGCGCACCTTTTTCCGTGCGCTGCACATCGACAAGTACCCCACGGCTGGCCTGCGACGTTTCCTCGATTACGCCCAGGACTGGGCGGCTCGATCAGACGCTATCTAGCGGCCACTCGCCGATGGCGCGGTAGCGCACGCCGGCAGGGCTGTTCTCCGAGCTGAACAGCGTAACGGCCTGGGCCGGCAGCAGAAACGACGCCGTGGCCGCCGGTGTCTGGTGGGCGTGGCGCGCGAGGGTGATGTGTGGATGGAAGGGGCGGTGCTCGACTTCGAATCCGCCTGTTCGCAACTCTTCGCGCAATGCATGCACCAGCTCATGCAGGGCGGCCGGCGCGCTGCTCGGCGCCAGGTGCAGGATGCCATTGCTCCAGCGCGCGATATGGTCCAGCTCCAGGTTGAAGCCCCGGCGCGGCAGGCGTTCGCCGATGGCGCGCAATTCCGCCTTGCGGCCGCGCGGGACGGAGCCGAGAAAAGCCAGGGTCAGGTGCAGGTTGGCCTGGGCAACGGGCTGGCCGTCCAGGTGCAGGCCATTGCGCCAGGCGCAGATTTGCGCTGCCAGCGGCGCCGGGCAGGGCAGGGCGAAGAACAGCCGCAGGGGGGGTGTAGTCATCGACTGAAGTCTCCTTGACAGCTTTGCCGGGGCTTCTCTAGGATGCCGCACAGCGCCGATTTAAGTAGCAACTTGCGGGGCGCGGATGCAGCGATGGCTGACATCGAAATACCGCTAAAGCGCTGGTTCGGTGTGCCTCTCGCCGCGTCCAGCTGGACCAAAGAGGCGGAAGACATGACACCATGACCTGTCCCAATCCCCATGTGCGCCTGGCTCCGATCACCACCGGCCTGGTTCGGCGCAATCCGAAGATTCTCCTGGGCGGCAATCACCAGCCCACCCTCGTCCGTTACCTCGATGGTTGGCCCAAGCGCTGGAACGGCTCGCGTACCTTCCTGATCCAGTTTGCCGAAACCTTTGCCGATCTCGCGCGCTTCCCGTCCGACAGCTTTGACTTCGCGGTGGTCCAGTCGCCAGTGGCCGAGCAGTTGGAGTCGGCCATCCACGAGCTGACCCGCGTCGCCCGCCAGGGTCTGATCACTCGTCGCCCGCCGTCGCTCTGAGCTCCAGGTTAAGCCTGTAGGAGCGAGCGTGCTCGCGAACGGATTTCCCGGCAGCTCCGGTGCAGGGCGGGTCCGCGAGCAAGCTCGCTCCTACAAGTGCAGTGCCTGCGTTGCTCAGGGGTACTCGATTTCCACTACGAACCACAGCTTCTCGCCGGAGGGGCTGTGCACCATCACCTCGGCGTCGAGCTCCTTGCCCACCAGGGCGCGGGCCAGCGGCGAGTCGATGCTGATGTGGTTGTTGCGCAGGTCCAGTTCGTCCGGGCCGACGATGCGATAACGGGCCTGCTCGCCGTCCTCGTCTTCCAGAGTGACCCAGGCGCCGAAGTAGACCTTGTTTGGATTGGCCGGGCGCTCGCTGACCACCTTGCAGTTTTCCAGGCGCTTGCGCAGGAAGCGCACGCGGCTGTCGATCTCCCGCAGCATCTTCTTGCCGTAGGTGTACTCGGCGTTCTCCGAGCGATCACCTTGCGCGGCGGCCTCGCTGACCGACTGGGTCACCTGTGGCCGGCGCACGTTCCACAGTTCATGCAGTTCAGCGCGCAGGCGCGCTTCGCCTTCGGGAGTGATCAGCGGGGTACCGGCGGGGCGGGGCGGGCGATAGCGGCTCATGGCATCCAGGGCGGCGAAAGTGGTCGGGCGAGTCTACCCGATCAGCTCTCGCGCAGCAGGCGCAACGGGCTCACGTTGAGCGCGCGGCGCGTCCCCAGCAGCCCGGCGCCACCCACCAGCAGCGCCCCCAGTAACGGCAGCGCCAGCAACCAGGGGTGCGGGCTCCACGGCAGGTCGAACACCAGCCGGTAGAGCAGGTAGCTGATCAGCTCGCAGCCCAGTGCCGCCAGCAGGCCGCTGACCGCGCCGAGCAGGGCGAACTCGCTGCGCCGCGTGCGCATCAGCAGGCTGCGTTCGGCCCCCAGGGCACGCAGCAGCGCACCCTGGCGCAGGCGCTCGTCGAGCGTCGCCTGCAGACCGGCGAACAGCACCACGAAGCCGGCGGCAAGGACGAATACCAGCACGTACTCCACGGCCAGCGTCACCTGGTCGAGGATGCTGCGCAGCTGCGCAAGCAGTGCGTCCACTGGCAGCAGGGTGACGGTGGGGTAGGCGCGGGCCAGCTCGATCAACTGGCGCTCCTGGCTGGCCGGCAAATAGAAACTGGTCAGGTAGGTCACCGGCAGGTCGGTCAGGGTGCCCGGCTCGAAGACCATGAAGAAGTTGGGCTGGAAGTTGTCCCACTTTACCGAGCGCAGGCTGCGGATCTGCGCCTCGCGGGTCTGCCCGGCAACGGTGAAACTCAGGTGGTCGCCGACCTTCAGGCCGAGGTTGCCGGCGAGCTTTTCTTCCACCGAGACGCCTGGTAATTCGTTCTTCTCGCCTGCCGTCCACCACTCGCCGGCGACTATCTGGTTGCCTGCGGGCAGGCGTGCGGACCAGGTCAGCCCCAGGTCGCGTTGCAGGGCGCGCTCGCTGCGGATGTCCTCGTTCATCGCGTGGACGGGCTTGCCGTTCACCGCCACCAGGCGGCCGGGCACCATCGGGTAGAGGTCTTCGGCATTGGGTGACAGCGACTTCACCCGCTGCTCGAAGCCGTCTTTCTCGGCCGGCAGGATGTTCAGCGCGAAATGGTTCGGGGCATTGGGCGGCAACTGCGAATGCCAGGTATCCAGCAACTCGCCGCGCAGCAGGGCGATCAGTGCCATGGCCAGCAGGATCAGGCCGAAGGCGAGGCTCTGCCCGGCGGCTGCCAGCGGGTAACGCAGCAGTTGGCCGAGGCCCAGGCGCCACGGCAGGCTGGCCCCTTGCAGCGCGCTACGCAGGCCGCGCAGGGCGAGCAGCAGGATAAAGCCGAGGACCACTGCGGCGATGGCGCCGCCACCGAGCAGGGCGAGGGTGAGTTTCAGGTCCAGGCTCAGCCGCCACATGATCAGGCCGAGGGCGAGCAGCGCACAGCCGTAGGCCATCCAGGTGCGCATCGGCACCGGCAGTAGGTCGCTGCGCAGCACCCGCAGTGGCGGTACGCGGCCAAGGGCAGCCAGCGGCGGAAGGGCGAAGCCGGCCAGCGCGACCAGCCCGGTAGCCATGCCGGCGAGCGCCGGGACGATGCCGGCGTCGGGGATTTCCGGCGGCAGCAGGTTACCCAGCAGGTGCATCAGGCCAAGTTGTGCCAGCCATCCCAGGAAGGCGCCGAAGAGGCTGGCGACCACGCCCAGCACGAACAACTGGCTGCCATACAGCAGCAGCGCTTCGCGGCGCGACAGTCCCAGGCAGCGTAACAGCGCGCTGGCGTCGAAGCGGCGGGTGGCGAAGCGGTTGGCAGACAGCGCCACCGCCACGCCGGCGAGCAGCACGGCGGCGAGGCTGGCAAGGTTGAGGTAGCGCTCGGCGCGGCCCAGGGCATCGCCGATCTGTCGGTTGCCGTGGTGCGCGTCCTGCAACTCCTGGTTGGCGGCCAGCGTGTTCCGAGTGGCCTGACGATAGGCCTGCAAGGCTTCGTGCGGACCGCCCCACAGGTCGCGGTAGCGCACCCGGCTGCCGGGCTGCACCACGCCGGTGGCGCCCAGGTCCTGCAGGCTCATCATCACGCGCGGGGTAAGGCTGTAGAAGTCGCCGGCGCGATCCGGTTCATAGGTCAGTACACGGGCGATACGCAGGGATTTGCGGCCGATGTCGACGCTGTCGCCGATCTTCAGGTCGAGGCTCGCCAGCAGGCGTGACTCGACCCAGATATCACCCGCTGCCGGGCGTCCGCCTTCGACCTCCGGCTGCAATGGCGCGGGTGCGCTTTTCAGTTCGCCGCGCAAGGGATAGCTGTCGCCGACGGCCTTCACGCTGCTCAGCTGAATGCCGTTGTCGGTGGCCACCACGCTGGAGAACTCCACGCTCTGTGCGTGCTGCAGGCCCAGCTTGAGGCCGCTGTCGATCTGCTCCTGGCGCGCGGGCTGGGTGCCGGTGAGCACCAGGTCGGCGCCGAGGAATTCGGCGGCGCGCACCAGCATGGCGCCGTTCAGGCGAGCGCTGAAGTAGCCGATGGCGGAGCTGGCCGCCACCGCCACCAGCAGGGCGAAGAACAGCACGCGCAGTTCGCCGCTGCGCCCTTCGCGCCATAGCTGGCGCAGGGACAGGCGGAACAGGTTAGGCAGCGACAGTGGCTTCATCGGCTCTCGTCCGTCAGGGTTCGACGTGGTCGATCAGGTGGCCGCTTTCCAGGCGGATGTGACGCTGGCAGCGGTGGGCGAGGCGCTCGTCGTGGGTTACCAGGACGAGGGTGGTACCGCGCTCGCGGTTCAGCTCGAAGAGCAGGTCGCTGATGCGCTCGCCGGTATGGGTGTCGAGGTTGCCGGTGGGCTCGTCGGCGAACAGCACGTCCGGCTCGGCGGCGAAGGCGCGGGCGATGGCGACGCGCTGCTGCTCGCCACCGGAGAGCTGGCGCGGGTAGTGGGTGAGGCGTTGGCCGAGGCCGACTCGCTCCAGCAGTTCACGGGCGCGCTGCCCGGCGTCCTTCCGGCCATCGAGCTCCAGCGGCAGCATGACGTTCTCCAGCGCATTGAGGCTGTCGAGCAGCTGGAACGACTGGAAGACGAAGCCGACATGAGCGGCACGCACGCGGGCGCGCTGGTCCTCATCGAGCCTGCCGAGGGTGTGGCCGAGCAGGACGATCTCGCCGCCGCTGGGCAGGTCGAGCCCGGCCAGCAGGCCGAGGAGGGTGGACTTGCCCGAGCCGGAACTGCCGACGATGGCGAGACTGTCGCCGCGGGAGAGGTCGAGGGAGAGGTCGTGGAGGATGGTCAGCTTGCCTTCCGCGCTGGAAACAACCTTGCTAAGGTTCCGCGCGGTGAGAATGCTTTCGCTCATGGAGAATCCGATGCGTGCATGGCTAATGGGCGGCTGCCTGGCGTTGCTTCTGATCACGCAGCAGGCCGCGGCGCAGACGCTGTTGGTCGTCGGCGATAGTATCAGCGCCGGTTTGGGGCTGGATACCAGCCTGGGTTGGGTCAGCCTGCTGGACAAGCGCTTGAAGGAGCAGGGTTTCGACTACCAGGTGGTGAATGCGTCGATCTCCGGCGATACCACGGCAGGTGGCCTCGCGCGCCTGCCGGCGCTGCTTTCGGAGCAGAAGCCGAAGCTGGTGGTGATCGAACTGGGCGGTAACGATGGCCTGCGTGGGATGGCGCCGGCGCAATTGCAACAGAATCTTGCCTCCATGGTGGATCAGTCGCGCCAGGCGGGCGCGAAGGTCATCCTGCTGGGGATGCGCCTGCCGCCGAACTACGGGCAGCGCTATACCGATGCATTCGCCAAGGTCTTCGACAGCGTGGCGAGCGAGCAGAAGGTTCCGCTGGTACCGTTCTTCCTTGATGGAGTCGGCGGTGTGCAGGACATGATGCAGGCCGACGGTATTCATCCGGCGGTTGCGGCACAGCCTAAACTGCTCGACAACGTGTGGCCGACGCTCAAACCCTTGCTGTGATGGGCGGTTGCAGTAATAAACCACTGAATCGAGGCTTCCCCGCGCCCGGCCTTTCGGCTATGTTTGCGCACCCTTCTGGAACCCCCTATGTCGCGCCCCGCCTGGACCCTCTTCGCCTACCAGTTGATCGAACCCGATGAGCAGCTGGACCTGTTCGCCTGCCGCGAAGTGCGGGTGCACCTGGTTGCGCGCCAACTGGAGCTGGGAACCCCGGCCGACCGCACCCTGTGCGGCAGCCTGCTGCCGGCGCAGCCTCTGTGGCGCGGCGCCGAGAGGCCGATGCTGCGCGACCGGCGTATCTGCGCGGCCTGCCTGAAACAACTGGAAGAGGAAAAGCGCGGCGCGCGCAGTTCCTGGCTCGTCTGATATCTCCCGTTGACGGGGCTTGCGGTGGTAAACTGATCACCCTTTGCTCATTGCCCACGTCAAGGATCCTCGGATGTTGTCGCGCGTCATTGCCGCCTGCTCGCTGTCCCTCGCCGCGCTGCTCTCGGCCGGCCCTGTTTCCGCCATTGAATTGCCGCTGCCGGCACCGGGCGACGATATCGTCGGCCAGGTCCAGGTGATCAAGGCCAAGTACGAAGACACCTTCGCCGACCTCGGCGAGAAGTACGGCCTCGGCTACTCCGAGATGATCGCCGCCAACCCGGGCGTCGATGCCTGGCTGCCGGGTGTGGGCACCGAGATCATCATTCCGACCCGCTTTGTCCTGCCGGCCGGCCCGCGCGAGGGCGTGGTGATCAACCTCGCCGAATACCGCCTGTACTACTTCCCCAAGGACAAGAACGTCGTCTACACCTACGCCCTGGGTATCGGTCGTGAAGGCTGGGGTTCGCCGGTGGGCAGCACCAGCGTGATCGCCAAGACCAAGGATCCGGCCTGGTATCCGCCGGCGTCGATCCGCGCCGAGCATGCCGCCGATGGTGATCCGCTGCCGACCGTGGTGCCGCCAGGCCCGGACAACCCGCTGGGGCCGTACAAGATGAGCCTGGGCTTCCACGGCTACTTGATCCATGGCTCGAACAAGAAGTTCGGCATCGGTACTCGTACCAGCCACGGTTGCTTCCGCATGTACAACTGGGACGTGACCCAGCTGTTCTCGATGATCCCGGTGGGTACCAAGGTGCGCATCATCAACGAGCCGTACAAGTTCGGTCGCAGCGAAGGCAAGATCTACCTTGAGGCCCATGCGCCGATCGATGACAACGGTGATCCGTCGGTCGTCGACAAGCACACCGCCGTGATCAACGCCCTGCTCAAGCGCGAAGACATCGCCAGCCAGATGCAGATGGACTGGAACGTGGTGCGTGAAGTGGTTGCCGCCGAAGACGGCCTGCCGGTTGCCATTGCCCAGCCGCAGCAGGTGCAGCAAGGCGGTTCGGTTGCCGCCACTGTCGACCAGGATGCGATGCCGCTGCAGTAACTTTCTGCGCCAGTGAAAGAGCCCGCCGCGAGCGGGCTTTTTCTTGCCTGCTACTTTCTTGCGGGCATAAAAAAACCGACCCCGGAGGGTCGGTTTTTTCGAACAGATCCGAAGATCTATTACTTGCGGCTGGCTTTGTCCAGCATACGCAGTGCGCGCTCGTTAGCCTCGTCAGCGGTCTGCTGGGCTTTCTGAGCGGCGGCCAGAGCTTCGTCAGCCTTGCGATAGGCTTCATCGGCACGGGCTTGAGCGCGAGCAGCGGCGTCTTCAGTAGCGGTCAGACGTGCTTCGGTTTCTTTCGAGTGGCTGCTGCAACCGGTGGCCAGAACAGCAGCCAGAGCCAGAGCAGAGAATTTCAGAACGTTGTTCATCGTGTTCCCCTTAAGGTGGACATTTCCATTAAAAGCAATCTCCCATGACTGGGAAATTAGCCGGACTACATAGTACTCATTACTTGTAGTAAGTAAACTGACCAAGCGCAAGTACGGCACTTTTTTTTCATGTTAGGTCGCTCTTCGCAGTAGTGCGAGGCCGATTTGGGCAAAAACTGTCCAATCTGGCAAAGGAGTGTTTCCAAAGTGCGTCAGGCAAGCTCCGAGGCCGCTTTCCGGCCTGTGGAACCAAGCTCTCAGATGACTGTCGACAATGGTCGAACAACTGTTTAATCGCCGTTGTGCATTTGTCCAACTGACAACTTGCAACTAGGTCGCAACAGGTGAAGAAAGTGTGAAGGGGAAAACGAAAAAGCCCGGCTAATTGCTTAGCCGGGCTTTTTCATGAATCTGGCGGTGAGGGAGGGATTCGAACCCTCGATACGATTTCTCGTATACACACTTTCCAGGCGTGCTCCTTCAACCGCTCGGACACCTCACCAGATTTCTCGACAGCGCTGTGTCTGTCGAGGCGCGCACTTTACTCAAAGGTTTCCTCCTTGGCAAATGTTTTTTGAAAATTTTTTCCAAGGGATTCATCGGCTTAAGGAGCGCGGCCGGGATCGCAGGTACACTGGCGCCTTCTGATCCTCGGGAGGGCGCATGGCCAGCTGGGACGTTTTCTGCAGCGTAGTCGACAACTATGGCGATATCGGCGTCACCTGGAGACTGGCTCGCCAACTGGCCGGCGAACATGGCCAGCAGGTTCGGCTATGGGTCGACGATCTGGCGGCCTTCGTGCGCATCTGCCCGACGGCCGATGGCGCGGCCGAATCGCAACACCAATCCGGTGTGGAGGTACGCCTGTGGCCGAAGCCCTGGCAGGACACTCACGCGGCGGATGTAGTGGTCGAGGCCTTCGCCTGCGAAATTCCGCCTGCCTATATAGAAGCGATGAAACAACGCCGGCAGCCGTCACTCTGGCTGAACCTGGAATATCTCAGCGCCGAACCGTGGGTGGAGTCCTGCCATGGCTTGCCATCGATGCAGGCCAGCGGTTTGCAGAAGTACTTCTACTTCCCCGGCTTCACTCCGGCCACCGGCGGGCTGTTGCGCGAGAGCGATCTGATTGCCCGGCGCGACGCTTTCCAGGCCGACCCGGCGGCCAGCCTTCGATTCCTGGAAAGTCTTGGCGTGCACCCGCATGCCCATGAGCGGCGCATCTCCCTGTTCGCCTATGAAAATGCCGCGCTGGGCAGTTGGCTCGACGCATTGGCTGCCAGCTCCGACAGCACTTTGTTGCTGGTACCCGAGGGCAGGGTCCTGGCCGATGTCGAGCGCTGGGCACAGAGAACGTTGAAAGCAGGGGAGCAGTTCCAGCGCGGCGCCCTGCGCCTGCAGGTACTGCCCTTCGTCCGCCAAGAGGACTATGACCCGCTCCTGTGGAGTTGCGATGTCAATGCGGTGCGCGGCGAGGATTCCTTCGTGCGGGCGCAGTGGGCGGGTCGGCCATTCGTCTGGCACATCTATCAGCAGGATGACGATGTTCACCTGGAGAAATTGCAGGCATTCCTGGCCCTGTTCAGTGACGGGATGGACGAGCCGCTGCGGACCGAGCTGATGGCGTTCTGGATGGCCTGGAATGGTCAGGATGACGCCGGGGTAGCCTGGCAGACGCTGGAAAGCCGGCTGCCGGAGTGGTCCGCGTGGATTGGCAATTGGCAACGGCGACTGACCGAACAAACCGATCTTGCTGCGGGGCTGGTGCGTTTTTATACAAATTGGCTATGATATGGCCCCTGATTTTTGTCTCCAATCCAATCGGATAATCGTATGAAAACCGCACAAGAGTTCCGCGCTGGCCAGGTTGCCAACATCAATGGCGCCCCCTGGGTCATCCAGAAGGCCGAGTTCAACAAGTCCGGCCGTAACTCCGCGGTCGTCAAGATGAAGCTGAAGAACCTGCTGACCGGTGCCGGCACCGAGACCGTGTTCAAGGCCGACGACAAGCTGGAGCCGATCATCCTCGATCGCAAGGAAGTGACCTACTCCTACTTCGCGGACCCGCTGTATGTCTTCATGGACACCGAGTTCAACCAGTACGAGATCGAGAAAGGCGATCTGGAAGGCGTGCTGACCTTCATCGAAGACGGCATGACCGATGTCTGCGAAGCGGTCTTCTACAACGAGAAAGTCATCTCCGTTGAACTGCCGACCACCATCGTTCGCGAAATCGTCTACACCGAGCCGGCCGTCCGTGGCGACACCTCCGGTAAAGTGATGAAGACTGCTCGCCTGAAGAACGGTGCTGAAGTCCAGGTTTCCGCCTTCTGCGAAATCGGTGACTCGATCGAAATCGATACCCGCACTGGCGAGTACAAGTCCCGCGTCAAGGCCTGAGCCTGATTCGAGACACAAAAAAGCCCGGCTGATGCCGGGCTTTTTCGTTTCTGGCGTTCTGGATTGTCGGCGCTGGAGTCAGACGCTGACGTTCAGGCGCACGTCGATGTTGCCGCGGGTGGCGTTGGAGTAGGGGCAGACCTGGTGGGCCTTGGCGACCAGGTCTTCCGCCTCGGCCTGGTCAAGGCCCGGCAGGTTGATGTTCAGCTCGACTTCCAGGCCGAACCCACCGGGGATCTGGCCGATGCCTACCTTGCCGGTGATCGAGGCGTCCGCCGGGATCTGCTTCTTGCTCTGGCTGGCGACGAACTTGATGGCGCCGATGAAGCAGGCCGAGTAGCCAGCGGCGAACAGCTGTTCCGGGTTGGTCGCTTCGCCGCCGGCGCCGCCCAGCTCACGCGGGGTGGTCAGTTTCACGTCGAGGATGCCGTCCGAGGAAACGGCACGGCCGTCGCGGCCTCCGGTGGCGGTAGCGGTGGCGGTGTAGAGGGCTTTGATGGTTTGCATGGTGGTCTCCGGTTCGCTGTCAGGTAAGTCTGGTTGAGAATGTCTTGCTGCTTAATATTTTGTGCACTAAGCAGTTCGTGAGGTGAAATTTAGTTCTATTTAATTTAGTGCGCAAGATAATTGTTGGAAGATTTCTGACTAAGGAACTTGCAGCTTGGGCATAAGCCCCGATTTACGGGGCTTGCAGATGCCCGCGCAGGTCCACGAGCTCCTCCTGGAGTCGCTTCAGACTGTCCAACGTTAGACCGCTGCTGGCCAGGATGCAGGCCGGAATGCGCTCCGCCTGTCGGCGCAGTTCCCGGCCCTTGGCGGTCAGGCGCAACTGCACGACACGCTCGTCTGCCTGGCTGCGGGTGCGGGTGATCAGCCCTTCGGCTTCCAGCCGCTTGAGCAGCGGTGTGAGCGAGCCGGGGTCGGTGAGCATGCGCGAGCTGATCTCGCCCACGGTGATGCCGTCTTCTTCCCAGAGCACCAGCATGGCGATGTACTGCGGGTAGGTGAGCCCCAGTTCCTGCAGCAATGGCTTGTACACCTTGGTCATCTGCAGGGACGTGGAGTAGAGGGCGAAGCACAGCTGGTTATCCAGCTTGAGGGCTTCGCAAGTCGGGTCTGGCTTGGTCATGGCGTGCTCCCGGCTGAGCGCTCGAGGCGAAGAGGTGATTGCGCATTAATTTAGCGCGGTGGCTAATTCTTGAACAGCGCTTCCTCCAGTGCCGTGTCCCAGGGGGGAGGGAAACCGAAGCGTTTCAGCAGGAACGCCAGCAGGCGTTCGCTGCGCGGGTGGGTACCGCGTTGCAGGCGCAGCGCGTGGATGACGCCGGGCTCAGGCTCGGGGAGGCCGTTCTCGCAGAACAGAGGCAGCAACTGGCCGCTGATCAGGTACTCACTGCACAACCATGTCGGCAGGTGCGCCAGGCCGATGCCCTGCAGCGCGCCTTCCACCAGTGTTTCCGCATTATTGGCGGTCATGCGCAAGCGGCGCGGCCGAAGCTGCTGCAGCCTGCCGTCGATGAGGAAGCGCCACGCCAGTGCGGGTGCCAGGCCTTCCCAGTCGAGGCCGATGTGCTCCGGCAATTCCAGGGGGGAGGCAGGCCTGCCGTGATGCTGCAGGTAGGCGGGGCTGGCGCAGACGATCCGCCGCATGGAGGCTAGGCGCGTGGCGACCAGGCGGCTGTCGGGCAAGGTGCCGATGCGCAGGACCAGGTCGACCTGGCCGAGGTTCTCCCCGCGGGTGTCGGTGAAGCTGTCGATCAACCGCAGTTGCACGTCCAGGCCGGGGTTGGCGGTAAGGAAGTCGACCAGCGCCGGTGCGAGATGGCGACGCCCGAAAGGTACCGGGGCGTCGATGCGGATCAGGCCTTCCGGCGCGGTGCTCAGGGACACGGCCTCCGCTCGCGCCTGACGCAGTTCGCTGACGATCCGTCGTGCCCGCTCGGCGAAGGCCAGCCCCGCCGGCGTGGCGCGCACGTTGTGGGTGCTGCGCACGAGCAGGGTCGATCCCAGCCCCTGCTCCAGGGAATCCATGCGTCGCGCCACGGCGGAAGGGGTGAGCTGGCGCAGGCGGGCGGCAGCGGAAAAGCTGCCGTTGTCGAGTACGTCCAGGTAGAGATCGAGCTGATCTTCGAGATTGGAGGGCGTCATGGCATTCATTGGCTATGCAAGAAAGGCAAAACCATTGTGCAGCGCTTTGCGTTTCCCATCCAGCCGGGCTTTTCTAGCATGGACGCACTGTTGTGGAGGTGCGTGATGTGGGATCTGGTCGTGGACTTTCTGCTCGGCGTCGTGCTGGGCAGCCTGGGTGGGCTGTTCGGTATCGGCGGCGGGCTGCTGGCGATTCCGGCGCTGGGCGTGCTGTTCGGGCTGGACCAGCAACTGGCGCAGGGCACTGCGCTGGTGATGGTGGTGCCGAACGTGCTGCTGGCAATCTGGCGCTATCACCAGCGCAATCGCATCGATTTCGCCCAGGCCGGGGTGCTGGCGCTGACCGGCCTGGTCTGCGCGTTCTTCGCTTCCAGCATTGCCGTCAACCTGGATGCCCGCAGCATGCGCACTGCCTTCGTGGTTTTCCTGGTGCTGTTGGCGCTGTACCTGTTGGTGCGGCTGTTCCAGCGTGTGCCGCAGGGTGGCAGCACGCCGCGCTACGGCCTGCCGTGGATGGGCGTGCTGGGGCTGGGGGCCGGTTCGCTGGGTGGCCTGTTTGGTGTGGGCGGTGGCGTTCTGGCGACGCCGGTGCTGACCTCGGTGTTCGGCCTGACCCAAGTGATCGCCCAAGGCCTCGCGCTGGCACTGGCGGCGCCCAGCACGGGCGTGGCGCTGGCAACCTACGCGGTGCACGGCCACGTGGACTGGCGCATGGGCAGCGCGCTGGCGCTGGGCGGCCTGGTGAGCATTTCCTGGGGCGTGCGGCTGGCCCACGCGCTGCCAGAACGTCAGCTGCGCATGGCCTTCAGTGCCTTCCTGATCGTCTGTGCGGTGCTGCTGGCGGTGCGCTGAGTCCCAGCGTGTTGATAGTCAGGACTTGAAGCCCTCGACTATGTACTCGGCGAGCTTGTCGGTCACCGGCGTCATCTTCTGCCCACGCAGTAGCACGATGCTGGCGTTGGGCAGCACCGGTAGGCCTTCGTCCTCGCCGATGATGCGCAGGTTGCCGGTCAGCAGGCTGCGCAGTTGCGCGGTCACCGCCAGTCCGGCGTTGGCCACGGCGAACAGGGCCGACAGGCTCGGGCTGCTGTAGGCGATGCGGTAGTCCACTTCCATCGCCTCCAGGGCGTTGCAGGCCCAGGCGCGGCAGAAGCAGGCGGTGTTGAACATCGCCAGTGGCAGCGGGCGCTGGTCCTGCGGGCAGAAGCTCTCGGCGGCCATCCAGACGAAGTCTTCCTGGCGCAGCAACTGACCGATCTCGGTGCCCGGCTCGCGGGTGACGATGGACAGGTCGAGGTCGTTGCGCATCAGCAATTGCGCCGAGGAGTCGCAATGCACCTCGACCTGCACCAGCGGGTAGGCCTCGGCGAAGCGCGAGAGGATGCTGGGCAGGAAGCGCATTACATAGTCGTCCGGCGTGCCGATCTTCACCGAGCCGACCATGTGCGGCTGGCGGAAGGTGTTGAACACCTCGCCCTGCAACCGCAGGATGCGCCGGGCGTAACCCAGCAAGATCTGGCCTTCGGGTGTCAGGCGCACCTGGCGGCCATCGCGCTCGAACAGGCTGCGTTCCAGCACGTCCTCCTCCAGGCGCTTCATCTGCATGCTCACCGCCGACTGGGTGCGGTTGACCATCTCGGCGGCGCGGGTGAAGCCGCCGTGGTCGGCGATGGCGACGAAGGTGCGCAGCAGTTCGCTGTCGATGCTGGGGAAGCTGCTCATTCATCAATCTCTGAGATGGGTCGTATAAGAATGATTCGTTGGATTGATCTTAGCGCGAGCAGGAAACTGCATCCAACCCCACAGGGAGGAAGCAAGATGAAAGGTCAAATCGGTTTCGTAGCAGCGTCCTACCATGTTCACAAAATCGCGGCCGCACCGCTGTGGAAGCGCGCCGTGCAACGTGTCCTGCATTGGCACGAACTGGCCCGCCAGCGCCGTGAGCTGGCGACCATGAGCGATGAAGCGCTCAAGGACATCGGCCTGAGTCGCGCCGATATCCAGCAGGAAGTCGAGCGCCCGTTCTGGGCCGACTATGTTCGTCGTTGAGCCTGCCGGGCGGCACGGACCCTCACCGTGTCGCCCGCTCTTGCAAGTCTGATCAGCGTCATGACAAGGAAGCCCATGTCCACGCACTACCACCTCGCCCAGGTCAACATCGCCAAGGCCCGCGCCCCGCTGGATCATCCCCTGATGAAGGGATTCGTTGACCAGTTCGATCACATCAATGCCCTTGCCGAGCGCAGCGCGGGTTTCGTCTGGCGGCTGCAGACGGAGGAGGGCGATGCCACCTCTATCCGCGTCTTCGACGACCCGCTGATCATCGTCAACCTGTCCGTCTGGGAGTCCGTGGAGGCGTTGAAGGAATACGTCTACAGCGGCGAGCACCTGCAGGTACTGCGCAACAAGCGTGACTGGATGGAGCGCCTTGGCGCGCCAAGCCTTGCGCTCTGGTGGCTGCCCGCAGGCGACCTGCCGGACGTGCCTATGGCCCGCGAGCGCCTGGAGCGCCTGCAACTGGAGGGGCCGTCGCCGGAAGTCTTCACTTTCGCCCGACCATTCCCGGTGCCTGGATCGTTGGCCGAGCCGGCCTGATGCAGCCAGGCGCGGCAATAGGCGTTAGGCTCTAGGGCTTGCCCCGTCCTGGAGTCCACGATGCCGACCGTAGAATCCCTGTCCCTCAAGCAAGCCCGCCGCCTGGCCCTGGCCGCCCAGGGCTTTGCCCTGCGCAGGCCCGGCGGCGAGGTGCAGCGTCGCCATGTGCGCAGCCTGCTGGAGCGCCTGGGTGTACTTCAGATCGATTCGGTGAACGCGCTGGTGCGTTCGCATTACCTGCCGTTGTTCTCGCGCCTGGGCAACTACTCGCCGACGCTGCTGGAAGAGGCGGCCTGGAGCGGCGGGCGGCATCGTCGCCTGTTCGAATACTGGGGGCACGAAGCCTCGTTGCTGCCACTGGAGCTGTATCCGCTGATGCGCTGGCGCATGCGCCGCGCGGCCGAAGGGCGTGGCATCTACCAACAACTGGCGCGCTTCGGGCGTGAGCGGCAGGCGGTGATCCAGCGGGTGCTCGATGCCGTTCGCGAGCAGGGCGCGCTGGGCGCCGGCAGCCTGACTACCCGAGAGGAGCGCGCCGGCCCCTGGTGGGACTGGAGCGATGAGAAACATGCGCTGGAATGGCTGTTCGCCGCAGGCGAGGTGACGGTCGCCGGGCGGCGCGGTTTCGAGCGTCTGTACGACTTGCCGGAGCGCGTACTGCCGTTCGATCTGCTCCGGCAGCCCGAGTTGGACGAGGCCGAGGCGCAGCGCCAGTTGCTGCTGCATTCCGCCCAGGCTCTGGGCGTGGCCACCGAGAAGGACTTGCGCGACTACTTCCGTCTGGACCCTGCCGACAGCAAGGCGCGGCTGGCGGAGTTGGTGGAGGCGGGCGATCTGCTGGTCGTACAGGTTCAGGGCTGGCAGGCGCCGGCCTATTGCCTGGCGGATCCGGTCATTCCGCGCAAGGTGCGCGCCAGTGCCTTGCTGTCGCCATTCGATTCACTGGTCTGGGAGCGCTCCCGCACTGAGCGGCTGTTCGATTTCCGTTATCGCCTGGAAATCTACACGCCGCAGCACAAACGCGTTTACGGCTACTACGTCCTGCCTTTTCTGTTCAACGAGCACCTGGGCGCGCGGGTCGATCTGCGCTCCGATCGCGCCGCGGGAAAGCTGGTGGTGCATGCCGTCCACGAAGAGGAAAAGGGATTGGGTGAAGAGGGCCTCGCCGCGTTGGCGCAGCAATTGAACGAGATGGCGCGCTGGCTGGGGCTCCAGCGGGTGGCGGTGAACTGCCAGCGGCCCTCGGGCGAGCGCCTGCAGGGGCTGCTGGCGCAGGCCTGAAACGAAACGGGCCTCTGCAGAGGCCCGTCCGTGATCACTTGCCGCTGGCGATGCGTTTGCGGATGTGGTCCGCACGCTGCTGCGAGCCGGGGTGGGAGTCGAACATGCTGCTTTCCTCGCCGCCGCTGAGCTTGGCCAGCTTGTCGAAGGCGCTGGCCAGGCCGTTGAGGTCGATGCCGCGCTTCTTCAGCAGGTCGAAGGAGTAATCGTCGGCCGCCGACTCCTGGGACTGGGAGAACTGCGCGTTGACCAGCGCTTCACCGATTTCACCCAGCTGCGATTGCGACAGGGCGGCGACGGTAGCATTCCCTGACGCTGCGACGGCACCGCGGGCGGCGGCGGTTGCGTAGGCAGTCTGGGTGGCCTTCTTCACGTGGCCGAGGGCGACGTGACCGATCTCGTGGCCGAGCACGCCTTCCACTTCGTTGTCGTTCATCAGGTCCATCAGGCCGGAGTAGACGCGTACGCAGCCGTTGGCCATGGCGAAGGCGTTGATATCTTCGGTGAGGTAGACCTTGTAGTTGATCGAGGTGCCGGTCAGCGGGTTGCCCAGGGCGGCGGCGATCTTGTCCAGGCGCTGCGCGTAGGGGCTGGAGGCCGGGGCGATCTGGGCTTCGGCATCCTGCTTGGCACAGGCTTCGTCGGCGACCTGCTTGATCTCGGCATCGCTGAGGGTGGCGGCCTTCATGGCCATCATGCCCGACTGCACGAGGCTGTCGGTGTTCATGTTCTGGCAGCCGGAGAGCGCGGCGCTGGCGCCGATCAGCAGGGCGAGGAGGGAGCGGTGCAGTTGCATCGGGAATCTTCCTTGGTTGACGGTTTCCATGGCGCGGCGGCTGCCGCGCGGGGCGCCACTCTAGGTAGGCGCCCCTGTACCGTCAATTGCAGGAAGTTGTTTTAGGACTGCTCTGAGACCCGTGTCGGATTCAGCGGCGAACCTGCTTCAGGGTTTCGGCGATGAGGAAGGCCAGCTCCAGCGACTGGTCCGCGTTCAGGCGCGGGTCGCAGTGAGTGTGGTAGCGATCGCTCAGGCCGGCCTCGGTGATCGGCCGCGCACCGCCGATACACTCGGTGACGTTCTGCCCGGTCATCTCGATGTGGATGCCGCCGGCGTAGCTGCCCTCGGCCCGGTGTACTTCGAAGAACTGCCGGACCTCGGCGAGGATGCGCGCGAAGTCGCGGGTCTTGTAGCCGCTGGAGGCCTTGATGGTGTTGCCGTGCATGGGGTCGGAGCTCCACAGCACCTGCTTGCCCTCGCGCTGCACGGTCTGGATCAGGCGCGGCAGGCCGTCGCCGACCTTGTCGGCGCCCATGCGCACGATGAGGTTGAGGCGGCCGGGCTCGTTGTCCGGGTTGAGGATGTCGATCAGGCGGATCAGCTCCTCGCTGTCCATGCTCGGGCCGACCTTCACGCCGATGGGGTTGCCGACGCCGCGGAGCATTTCGACGTGGGCGCCGTCGAGCTGGCGGGTGCGATCGCCGATCCACAGCATGTGCGCGGAGCAGTCGTACCAGCCGCCGGTGAGGCTGTCGCGGCGGATGAAGGCTTCCTCGTAGTTCAGCAGCAGCGCTTCATGGGCGGTGAAGAAGCTGGTTTCGCGCAGTTGCGGCGCGGTATCCAGGCCGCAGGCACGCATGAAGGCGAGGGTTTCGTCGATGCGGTCGGCCAGTTGCTGGTAGCGCTCGGACAACGCCGAGTTGGCAATGAAGTCGAGGTTCCACTGGTGCACCTGGTGCAGGTCGGCGAAGCCGCCATTGGCGAAGGCGCGCAGCAGGTTCAGCGAGGCCGTGGACTGGTGGTAGGCCTGCAGCAGGCGGTCCGGGTCTGGCACGCGGCTTTTCTCGTCGAAGCCGATGCCGTTGACGATGTCGCCGCGGTAAGCCGGCAAGGTCACGCCGTCGATGGTTTCATCGCCGGAGGAGCGCGGTTTGGCGAACTGGCCGGCCATGCGGCCGACCTTCACCACTGGGCAGCCGGCAGCGAAGGTCATCACCACAGCCATCTGCAGCAGCACCTTGAAGGTGTCGCGGATCTTCGCCGCGGAGAACTCGGCGAAGCTCTCGGCACAGTCGCCGCCCTGCAGCAGGAAGGCGCGGCCAGCGGTGACCTCGGCGAACTGTCGGCGCAGCTCGCGGGCCTCGCCGGCGAACACCAGCGGCGGGAAGCTGGCGAGGGTGCGTTCGACCTCGCTCACGCGGTTCGCGTCGGGGTAGGCGGGCTGTTGCTGGATCGGTTTGCTTCTCCAGCTATCGGGGCTCCAGGGCAGGCTCATTGGCGGGTCTTCGCGGCTATGGACGGTATCCGCCCATGGTATCAGCTCGGCATATGGCCCGCGCGAGGTCGCCGTGGCGGTTTGCGCTGGAAAAGAAGGGACATCCTTGTCCTGGGGAACACTGGTGGGCGATCAGCCGCCCGCGCAGCGCACAGGTGTGCGCTGACGCAGGAATACCGACGAAAGACAGTGACGGTTGGCGGACTCGCGAAGGGCGCTACGCTGGCGCATGCTTGGTTGTGCCTCTTGGGCTGTTATTCTTGCGGCTTTGCCGACCTGGCGGTCGCGGGTGGCCGTCTTGATTCGAAGGATTATTGCGTGCGCGAGCCCCTGTATTTCAATGGCAATCCGTGCCGTTCGCCGTATCCGGCGAGCCGCATTGCCATGGCAGTTTCCTCCCGGAGCCAGTGATGAGCGAGGAACTGTTGAGCGAAGAGTTGCTGATCGTCGAGGAGCGCGATGATTTCGGCGTGATCCGTGTCGTGGAGAGCGGTGCCTTCCGCTACCTGGAGTTCGGCGACGAGGTCGAGCAGAGCTGCGTGCTGATGGGTGATCCGAGCTGGCTGGAGTATGACTACTCCCGCGCCATGCTGGTCGGCGCGCTGTGCCATCCGCGTCCGCGCCGCGCGCTCTTCCTCGGGTTTGGTGCCGGCAGCCTGACCCAGGCCTGCCTGAAGTACCTGCCGCTGGACGAAGTGGAAGCCATCGAACTGCGTCCGTCCATTCCGCGCCTGGCCCGCGAGCACCTCGGCCTGGCGGACGATGAGCGCCTGAACCTGCGCATCGGCGATGCCGTGCAGGAACTGGCCGGGTGCGAGCCGGCCGACCTGATCTTCCTCGATCTCTATACCGATACCGGACCTGCGCCGGCGCACATCGGCTGGGACTTTCTCGGCGCCTGCCGCGAACGCCTGCGGCCGGGTGGCTGGCTGGTGATCAACCAGTGGAGCACCGACGACGGCCGGCCCCTGGGTGCCGCGTTGCTGCGCGGACGCTTCAACCGGCATTACTGGGAATGCCCGGTGCCCGAAGGCAACGTGATCGTCTTCGTCCCCGCCGAACTGGATCAGGAACTGAACCTGCGCGGCCTGAAGAAGCGTGTCGGCCAGCTTGAGTCGAAGCTGGGCTATTCGCTGCGCGCCTACATCGAGTCACTGCGCCCGGCGCAGTGACTCTCTGCATGGGTATCCATCAGGGAATCTGGTAGCTGAAGGCGAAGTTCAGCCGCGGGCTGCGCTCGTTGTTGTCCAGGGCCCGGTCGCCGAAGGGTTTGGCGACTTCCATCGACACCAGGTAGTGCTTGCGGTCGGAGAAGCGCACGCCCAGCGCCGCGGAGCCGAGCTTGCCTTCGTTCAGACCGTCCTGGTTGTAGCGGGTGCGCGCGGTGTCGACGACGAAGTAGGGCTGGATCTGGTTGAGCACCACGCTCTGCCGCAGGAAGGAATAGTTCACCTCGTAGGCGGCGCCCCAGCCCTTGTCGCCGGTGGCCTGGTCGTCGGGGTAGCCGCGGCCGAAGTTGCTGCCGCCGTAGGTGACTTGCTCGGAGTCCGGCAGCACGTCGTCGCTCCACTGGAAGGCGGCGGTCACCACGCCCTGCCAGTTGGAGCCGAACTGGTCCTGCTGGGCGCCGTAGCCGAGCAGGCGGGTGAAGTTCTTCTTGATCGGGTCCGGCGTCTCCGCGCCCATGCCATTGAGGCCCTGGTAAACCGCCACGCTGCCGGCTCGCACGCGCTTCTCGGCGAATTGCTGGACGACGGTTTCGATCCCCACCACGCGCAGCTTGCTCTTCTGCTCGATGCGGAAGGGAATGGCCGGGTAGACCAGGTCGTAGCGGCTGGTGTCGTTCACCGTATAGCCGCGCAGGTTCAGGTCCCAGGTCAGGTCGCGGCGCAGCACCAGCGGAATCCCCAGGCCGGCGCTGACCCGCTCGTTCTGCCGCTTGCGCTCGAACTCCAGGCCGCTGGCCAGGCGCAGGTTCTCGCCGGGGCGCGAGTTGTACTTGCTGTAGCCGGCGAGCAGTTGCAGGCCGTTGTCCCCCAGCAGCTGGCTGTAGTTCCAGGCGCGGTAGTACTCGTGATCGTCTCCCGGCGGGTAGAGGTAGCTGAACTGCAGTTGCTCGCCCCAGCCGAGCATCGACATCACCTCGGCGTTGAACAGCCCGCGCTGCTCGCCCCGGCGGGAGTCGAGGTTCATGCCGGTGTCGAAGCGCTTCTGCTTGCCGGCCAGCTCCAGCACGGCGCCGCCGTCGCTGGTGGTGGGCGGGTTGAGCGCCATGGCCATCTGCATGCCGGGCACCCGGCTCATCAGCACGCTGAAGCGCTCGAAGCTTTCGCGGGTCAGGGGTTTTTCCGCTTTCAGTTTCTCGATCCAGCGGTCCACGCGCATCTGGTGCACGCCCAGGTCGCCCGCAGCACGGACCTGGCTGATGTGGCCCTCGACCAGCACGATCCGCGCGACGCCGCTACCGAAGTCCTGGTTGGGCACGTAGGCGAAGGAGATGAAGTAGCCGTCATCCTGGTAGCGCTGGGTGATGGCCTTGGCCGCCGCCACCAGCTCGCTGACCTGGATGGTGCGCTTGGTCAGTGGTTCCAGTAGCGGTTTCCAGGTCTCGACGGGGTAGTGCTTGCCGCCGGCCAGTTCGATGCGCTTGATGCGGATGCGCTGCTGGAGAACCTGGCCGGGTTGGCTGGCTGAAGGCTCTGGAGTTGTGACCTTGGGGGCCTTGGGGCGAATGTCGCCGCCAGGAAGGTTGGGGCGGGGAAGGGTCTGTTCGATATCAGAGCCGGGAAGCTGGATCGGGCGCTCGGCCCAGGCGAAAGGTGCAGCCAACAACAGGGGAAGGACAGCGAGTCTGCGCATCTGGCTCCTCCATGAGACCGATCTTCTTATTAAAAGACCAGGAGCCGTGGGCGGCTCCTGGTTAGTACAGTATGGGCGTAAATCGGATTATTGCTTGTGCGTACCGATCGCCAATCCACCGCCCAGTCCGCCGGTCACACCACCCAGCGCGCCACCCACGGCGCCCAGCGTATTGCCCAGCAGGCCTCCCTGGCCGCTGGTGCCGCCAGTCGTACCGGCGCCAGCGCCGACTGCCACGCCCGAACCCTGGGCGTTGCTGCCGATGCCCACGCCTGCCCCGGCGACCAGGCCGCCGCCACCGGTGAGGCCGCTGGTCAGGCCGCCGACGGTTCCGGCCACGCCGTTGACCAGGCCGCCGACCGGGTTGCTGCCGCCGGCAGCGCCGCCAAGGGAACCGGTGATGCCGCCGACTGCGCCAGTCACACCGCCGACCAGGCCGCCGACCGGATTGCTGCCGCCGGCAGCGCCGCCGAGGGAGCCRGTGATGCCGCCGACCGCGCCGGTCACACCGCCGACCAAGCCGCCCACCGGATTACTGCCGCCGGTAGCGCCGCCCAGGGAGCCGGTGACACCGCCGAGCAGACCGCCGCCCGGGTTGCTGCCGTTGACCAGGCCGCCGGCCGCACTGACTGCCTGACCCGCATTGCTGACGATTCCGCCGACCGGGGCCAGCGCCGGATTCTGGCTGGCGACCTGGTTGCCTGTCTGGGTCACAACGCCGCCGACGGTGGTCAACAGGTTGTTCACCGGCGTTCCCAGTCCGGTGGCGGCGCCCACGCCGCGAGTGGTTCCTTCGATGTTGCCGACCAGACCGGCGGTGGTGCCGCTGAGCTGGGTGGTCAGTTGGCTCAGCGGGCCGGTGGTGACCGCGCCGCTGAGGGAGTCACCGAGCATGGTGATCTTGCCGCCGACACCATCCACCAGGCCGCCCACCTGGCCGGTCAGACCGTTGAGCGGGGTATTGGCCAACACCGGCGCATCGCCGATGGCTGCCACGGTGTCGCCCAGGCTGCTCACGGCGCCGCCGGTATGGCTCACCAGGCCGGTTACGCCAGCCACGGTAGTGCCCACTGCGTTGGGGTTGTTGCCCAGTTGGCCGAGGCCATTGGTGACGCCGGTGCCGACGCTGTCCACCCCGGCCCCGACTTCCTGGACCAGGTTGCCGGCATTCTGCGTGACACCGTTGCCCAGGATCGGCAGGTCGACGGTTTTCACCACGCCCCCCACGGTGCTCACGGTGCCGCCGACATTGGAGACTGCTTCGCCGGTGTTGGTCAGGATGTTGCCGGTGCTGCTGGCGGGCGGAGTGGTCGTGCCGCCGCCATCGGTACCGCCTCCGTCCGTGCCGCCACCGCCAGTTCCGCCGGTCCCACCGGTACCGCCAGTTCCTCCGGTGCCGTCGGTGCCACCAGTGCCACCAGTGCCACCGGTTCCTCCAGTACCACCGGTGCCGTCGGTACCGCCTGTGCCGCCAGAGCCACCGGAACCATCGCCGCCGGAACCGCTGTCGGCGGGTTGCTCGGAACTGCTGCCGGAAGAGTGGTGGCTGCTGCCGCCCTTGCTGCTGCAACCTTGCAGGGAGAGGGCAACGACGAGAAGGGAAAGCGCGAAAACACGGATCGGGCCTGACATGAGAAGTTCCTCCATGAGAACGTCAGTCAGCGGGCTGCCCGGTCGGTATCCGGCGCGTCGCTGAGCTGCTCTGGAGTCAGTTCTAGAGGTTTGTTTTCAGGCGCGAAATTGGAACTTGTATATAGTCGTTTTGTGACTTTTAACTATCTGATTTCAAAGTGAAAACTAAAGGATTAGGACCGCCCGTCAGGGGATTTTAATACCTTGGATATAGCGCTTTTCGCACGATGGTTCCGTTTTGCTTTTTCCGCGAGCGTTCATTTGCCCAGAAATCGACCCTCGCGGCGTTCCAGCATGGCATTCAAACCCTCTTTCGCGTCCTCGGTGGAGAGCAGTTCGCTGGCCATGGCCGGCAGCAGTCTTGCAGCTGCCTCCTCGCCTTCGTCGAGGCTTCTCCGAGCCGAGGCCAGGGTGGCGCGGATGCCCAGCGGTGCCTGGGCGGCAACGCGCTGGGCCAGCCAGAGGGCGCGGGGCATCAGCTCTTCCGGCGCGGTGACCTCCTGCACCAGGCCTATGCGATAGGCCTCGTGCGCATCGAAGGGGTCGCCGGTCAGCAGCCAGCGCATCGCGTTGCCCCAGCCGGCCACCTGATGCATGCGCAAAGTGGCCCCGCCGAAGGGAAAAATGCCGCGCTGCACTTCGAGTTGGGCGAAGCGCGCGTTGCTGGCGCAGAGGTTGATGTCGGCGGCGAGCATCAATTCGATGCCCAGGGTGAAGCAGTAGCCCTGCGCGGCGACCAGCAAAGGCTTGGTCAGGCGCCGCCCGCCGAAGGTACCCCAGGGGTCGGCCGAGCCTTCCGGCATGCTCCAGCCGGTGCGGAAGGTCTCGCCGATACTGGCCAGGTCCAGGCCGGCGGTGAAGTGGTCGCCGTGGGCGAACACCAGCGCGCAGCGCAGATCGTCGTCGCGCTCGTACTCGCCGAAGGCCAGTACCAGTTGGGTCAGCATCTCCAGGTCGAAGGCGTTGCGCTTCTCGACCCGGTTCAGGCCCAGCAGCAGGACGTGCTCATGGCGTTCGACAGTGATGCGCGGTTCGCTGCTGGCGGTCATTGGCGGGCTCCGGTCGGGTGGCTTGCACGGTATAGCCGGCAGGGACGGGGTTGTCCACGGGACGACCGTTCGCCGGTCGTGTTCCGAAAAGAAACACATCGGTCAGGATTTTCCGGTATGATACGCGCCGGCCAAACGCTGGCCTCGTTTCGGATCCCGCATTTTTCCGCAGCTTTCACGCTCGGGCTGTGCGTCCGCTGTGCGGACTTCCTTGACGCATTCTTCCAATCTTCATTTCGCAAATCCCCGCTTCCAGCTGCCTGGGTGACTTTATCGTCGTACAGGGCATGCGCAGCTCGGCTATTGGGTCTTTGCGGATGTACTTAGAGGCAAAACCCATGACCCAGGAAACCGCCGGCTTCGCCGCGCTCGGTCTTCACCCCAATGTTCTCGCTGCCATTGCCGCTGTCGGTTATGAAGAGCCGTCGCCGATCCAGGCCCAGTCGATCCCGGTGATCCTCGAAGGCCACGACATGATCGGCCAGGCCCAGACCGGTACCGGCAAGACTGCCGCGTTCGCGCTGCCGTTGCTTTCGCAGATCGAACCCAGCCGCCGTGTCCCGCAGGTGCTGGTGCTGGTTCCGACTCGCGAACTGGCCCTGCAGGTTGCCACCGCTTTCGAGACCTACTCCAAGCAGATGCCGGGCGTCGGCGTCATTGCCGTCTACGGTGGTGCCCCCATGGGCCCGCAGCTCAAGGCCCTGCGCCAGGGCGCCCAGGTCGTGGTCGCCACCCCGGGCCGCCTGTGCGACCACCTGCGCCGTGACGAAAATCTGCTGTCCACCGTCAAGAGCCTGGTCCTCGACGAAGCGGACGAAATGCTCAAGCTCGGCTTCATGGATGACCTCGAAGTAATCTTCGAAGCCATGCCGTCCAGCCGTCAGAGCGTGCTGTTCTCCGCGACCCTGCCGGCTTCGATCCGCAGCATCGCCGAACGCCACCTGAAAGAACCCAAGCACGTCCGCATCGCCGCCAAGACCCAGACCGTCGCCCGCATCGAGCAGGTGCACCTGATGGTCCACGCCGACCAGAAGCCGGCGTCGATCCTGCGTCTGCTGGAAGTCGAACAGTTCGACGCCCTGATCGGCTTCGTCCGCACCAAGCAGGCCACCCTGGATATCGCCGAGCTGCTCGAGCGCCAGGGCTACCGTGCCGCCGCGCTGAACGGCGATATGCCGCAGGCGCAGCGTGAGCGCGTGATCGAGTCCCTGAAGGATGGCTCGCTGGACATCGTCATCGCCACCGACGTTGCCGCTCGCGGCCTGGACGTAGCGCGCATCACCCACGTACTGAACGTGGACATGCCCTACGATCCGGAATCCTACGTGCACCGTATCGGCCGTACCGGCCGTGCCGGCCGCGAGGGTCGCGCCCTGCTGCTGGTGACTCCGCGCGAGCGCCGCATGCTGCAGGTGATCGAGCGTGTGACCGGGCAGAAGGTCGGCGAAGTTCGCCTGCCGGACGCCGAGACCGTGCTGGAAGCCCGCCTGAATCGCCTGGCCACCGGCCTGCAACCGCTGCTGGCCAACGCCGTGGCCAACCGTGGCGCCGTGCGCGACGAGCTGTGCCGCCGCCTGGGTACCGACATGGACACCCTGGCCGCCGTGCTGCTGGCCAAGCTCACCGAAGGCAAGGCGCTGGACCTGGAATCGGTCCGCCGCGAACAGCCGCTGACCCCGGCCGCCCCGCGCGAGCGCAGCGGTGACCGTTACGAGCGCAGCGAACGTGGCGATCGCCCCGAGCGCGGCGACCGTCCGGAGCGTAGCGGTGCGCCCCGCACCATGGCTCCGCCGTCGGAAGGCAAGGCCCGCTGCCGTACCGCCCTGGGCGCCCGTGATGGCGTGCAGGCGAAGAACCTGCTGGGCGCCATCCTCAACGAGGGCGGCCTGTCCCGCGAGGCCATCGGCCGTATCCAGATCCGCGAGACCTTCAGCCTGATCGAGCTGCCGGAAGAGAACCTCGAGCGTCTGCTGACCAAGCTCAAGGACACCCGCGTTGCCGGCAAGGCCCTGCGCCTGCGTCGTTATCGCGAAGACTGATTCGTCAGTCACTCGTGAATGAAAAAGCCCCGCCTTGGCGGGGCTTTTTCGTTTCCGGTATTTACCCGGTTCAGATCTGTAGGAGCGAGCTTCTCGCGGCAGCTTCGGAGTTGGGCGGTTCGCGAGCAAGCTCGCTCCTACAAAAGGCGCTGCAGACTTAGTCGAAGCGGTAGATATCCATCCCCAGCGCGCCAAGCGTGAAGCCGGCGTGCTCCACCGTCATCGCCGAACCGCCGGCGCCACGGGCGAAGTACAGCGGCAGCAGGTGCTCGTCGCGTGGGTGGTTGCGTACCGCGTAGGGAGCCTGCCGGCGATAGTCGAACAAGGCGGCTTCGTCGTCGGCTTCCAGCCGCGCCACCATCCAGTCGCGGAACGCCTTGGCCCAGGGGGTGATCACCTCGGGGCCTGCGTGCCAGTCCAGTTCGCCCAGGTTGTGGGTGATGCTGCCTGAGCCGATCAGCAGGATGCCTTCATCGCGCAGTTTGCGCAGGGCAGCGCCGACCCGGTGCTGCATGGGGGCGCCAAGGCGGCTGGGCAGGGACAATTGCACGACGGGGATATCGGCTTCCGGGTACATCAGGCTCAGCGGCACCCAGGCGCCGTGGTCCAGCGGGCGTTCGGGGTCCAGGGTGGCAGGCAGGCCAGCCTCGGCCAGCAGTTCAGCGACCCGCTGCGCCAGCTCCGGCGAGCCGGCGGCCGGGTACTGAACGGCGTAGAGCTCGGGCGGAAAGCCGTAGAAGTCGTGCCAGGTGTCCGGCATGGGCGAAGCGGTGATGCGCAGGTCGGGCGTTTCCCAGTGAGCGGAAACCACCAGAATGGCCTTGGGGCGCGGCAATTCGCGAGCCAGACGTTTCAGGGGGGCATCGCTGGCGCCGGGGTCCAGAGCCAGCATGGGGGAGCCGTGGGAGATGAAGAGGGCAGGGAGCATGGCGAACCTCGCTACTTGAATGCCTCTATGTTCACGCGCTCAAAGATCGAAATCCAGTATAGGTTTTTGAATTTAATGATCGCCAAAATCGATGTTTAACTCGGTGTCTCCCGCTGGATGCCTCGCTGCAAAAGTGCCAACTGGGTTGCAGAGTGGCGGAGCCAGCCGCCATAAGACGCTTTGAGGGGATGTCAGTCGGACTATGCGTTAGAGTTTGCGGAAATTTCCGAAACAGATGGCGAATTCAGCTATGCAGCAAGGCGAACAAGTCCTGATGCTCGAGATCGGCGACTGCCTCCGTCTGGAGGACGGCACCGAAATCTGCGTGCAGCGGGTCCGCGGTGATCAGGTGCGGCTGAAGATCCTCGAGGCCGGAGAAAGTCAGCGCGAGCGGCGCGGCGCCTGGTGGCGCTGGCTGTTGCCCCGCGCTTTGCGCAGTGTTTGAGCAGGTGATCTATGCAGCATGAGTTCTGGCAGTCGCGCTGGGCGCGCAATGAAATCGGTTTCCATCAGCAGTCGGTGAACCCTGGCCTGCAGCGCAACTGGCCGGGCCTGGGGTTGCCCGAGGAGTCGCAGGTGCTGGTGCCGCTATGCGGCAAGAGCCTGGACATGCTCTGGCTGGCCCAATGGGGATATCGCGTGCTGGGAGTCGAACTGGCCGAGCGCGCCGCCGTCGACTTCTTCACCGAGCTGGGTGTCACTCCGCAGGTCACCGAGGATGGCGCGCTGCGCCGCTACAGCTTCGAGCGCCTGGAGATTCTCCAGGGCGATTTTTTCAATGTCACCGCTGAACAGGTGGCGGGGTGCAGCGCGCTGTACGACCGCGCGGCGCTGATCGCCTTGCCGCCGGGCCTGCGTGCCGACTATGCGGGCCATCTGCAGCGCATCCTGCCGCCTCGCTCGCGCGGGCTGCTGGTGACCCTGGAATACCCGCAGGCCGAGATGGATGGCCCACCGTTCGCCGTGCTGGCGACGGAAGTGCACGAGCTCTTCGCCGAGGACTGGGAGGTGACGGAGGTGGAGCGCCTCGATGTGTTGGCGGAGAACCCGAAGTTTCTCAAGCGTGGCGTCGGTCATCTGGACGAAGTGGTGTTCACGCTCCGTCGGGGCTGAATCGCAGGTATGAAAAAGGGCGACCCGAGGGTCGCCCTTTTTTGTCGCGTCGAAGCTTAGCGGCCGGCGGCGCGCAGGGCTTCGATACGGTCTTCCAGCGGCGGGTGGCTCATGAACAGGCCGGCGAGGCCATGCTTGAGATTGCCGTTGATACCGAAGGCCTGCAGCGAGTCGGGCATCTGCACCGGCACACCCTGTTCGGCGCGCAGGCGTTGCAGGGCGGCGATCATCGCACCGGTGCTGGCGAGGCGGGCGCCGGCTTCGTCGGCGCGGTATTCGCGTTTGCGCGAGAACCACATGACGATGATGCTGGCGAGGATGCCCAGGACCAGCTCGGCGAAGATGGTCGCGACGAAGTAGCCGATGCCCGGGCCGTCTTCGTTCTTCAGGATCACCTTGTCGACGAAGTTGCCGAAGATGCGCGCGAAGAACATCACGAAGGTGTTCACCACACCCTGGATCAGCGCCAGGGTGACCATGTCGCCGTTGGCCACGTGGCCGATCTCGTGGGCGAGTACGGCTTTCACTTCCTCAGGCGAGAAGCGCTCCAGCAGGCCCTGGCTGACCGCGACCAGCGCGTCATTGCGGTTCCAGCCGGTGGCGAAGGCGTTGGCCTCGTAGGCGGGGAAGATACCCACTTCCGGCATCTTGATGCCGGCTTCGCGGGACAGCTCTTCCACGGTCTGCAGCAGCCACTGTTCGTGACGGGTGCGTGGCTGGCTGATGATCTCGGTGCCGGTACTCATCTTCGCCATCCACTTGGAGATGAACAGCGAAACCAGGGAGCCGGCGAAGCCGAAGACGGCACAGAAAATCAGAAGGCTACCGTAATTCTGGCCGGTGAATCGGTCCACGCCGAGCAATTTCAGGGTGATGCTGGCGATCACCAGAACTGCCAGGTTGGTGGCCAGGAACAACAGGATGCGCATCATGGCGTAAAGCTTCTCCTCACGGTGACGGGGCGAAAGCCGCCTTGGAATGCGGCTTTCCGGATCGCCGGGCGCAACGCGCTCGGGATCGCTGAATAGTATGCGGGGTATATACGGATGGCCCCCAGGCGATTCAACTCGGGGACTATTTCAACTTGTGTCGCCTGCCCGGGCTACGGGCGCCCCAGGTCGCTCTCGAAGAGTAGACGGGTCAGCCGGGCGATGCGTTCCCCGTGCCGGCTGGCCAGTGCTTCACGCAACTGGTTGGCCAGCGTGGCCTGGTCGCGGCGCACGCTGGGCGGCAGTTCCTGGTCGTCGCGCACGGCATGGGGGACGAGGCGGGTCAGGCGCAGGAAGGCTTTTTCGCTGAGCACCGCCTGGTCCAATGCTTCGTAACGAATGGTTGCCTCGAAGCGCAGGTAGCCTTCTTCGGCCAACCACAGCAGCGCGCCCAGACAGCTCTGGTGGCGGATGCTGGGCAGGCCGAATTCGTCGGGCTCTTCCCGGCCGATCAGGTCCTCGACGTAGAGGGCGATCTTGCGCGGGAAGGCCTGGTAGAGCGTCAGCAGGCCGCCGGCTGCGTCCTTGTAGAAGTCGTCGATCTGCAGATCCATCAGTTCACTGGCGATGATTTATTGGCGATAGCTTTTCAGGAAGTTGCCGATACGTCCGATGGCCTGTTCCAGGTCATCGAGTCGAGGCAGGGTAACGACCCTGAAGTGATCCGGCCAGGGCCAGTTGAAGGCGGTGCCCTGAACGATGAGCAACTTCTCGGAAAGCAGCAGATCGAGGACGAACTTCTCGTCGTTGTGGATCGGGCAGACCTTCGGGTCGATGCGCGGGAACGCGTAGAGCGCGCCCATGGGTTTCACGCAGCTGACGCCGGGAATGTCGTTGAGCAGTTCCCAGGCGCGGTTGCGCTGCTCCAGCAGCCGGCCGCCCGGCAAGACCAGGTCATTGATGCTCTGGTAGCCGCCCAGCGCCGTCTGGATCGCGTGCTGGCTCGGCACGTTGGCGCACAGGCGCATGTTGGCGAGGATATCCAGGCCCTCGATATAGCTCTGTGCCTTGTGCTTGGGGCCGGAGATGGCGATCCAGCCGGAGCGGAAGCCGGCCACGCGGTAGGACTTGGACAGGCCGTTGAAGGTCAGGCAGAGCACGTCCGGCGCCAGCGACGCGGTGGAGATGTGCTGGGCCTCGTCGTAGAGGATCTTGTCGTAGATCTCGTCGGAGAAGATCACCAGGTTGTGCTGGCGCGCCAGCTCGACGATGTCCAGCAGCACTTCCTTCGAGTAGACCGCGCCGGTGGGGTTGTTCGGGTTGATCAGCACCAGGGCCTTGGTATTGCTGGTGATCTTCGCCTTCATGTCGGCGACGTCGGGGAACCAGCCGGCCTGCTCGTCGCAGAGATAGTGCACCGGCTTGCCGCCGGAGAGGGCGACCGAGGCGGTCCACAGCGGGTAGTCGGGCGCCGGAATCAGCACCTCGTCACCGTTGTTGAGTAGCGCCTGCAGGGCCATGACGATCAGCTCGGACACGCCGTTGCCCAGGTAGATGTCCTCGATGCCGACGCCTTCCACCTGCTTCTGCTGGTAGTACTGCATTACTGCCTTGCGCGCGCTGAACAGGCCCTTGGAGTCGCTGTAGCCCTGGGCGGTGGGCAGGTTGCGGATGACGTCCTGGAGGATTTCGTCCGGCGCCTCGAAACCGAACGGCGCCGGGTTGCCGATGTTCAGCTTGAGGATGCGATGGCCTTCCTCTTCCAGGCGTTTGGCGTGCTTGAGCACGGGCCCGCGAATGTCGTAGCAGACGTTGGCGAGCTTGTTCGATTTGGTGACCTGCATGATCTGGGATTCCGAAATAGTCCGCGGCCGGCGACTTGGCAGGCTGTAACGCGGGTGACAGACTGGCGTCAAATGATGGGTTCGGAAGTGCTTTTCCCTGGTATCGACCCTGAAAATCGACAGGAAAACAGTGAATTTCTCGAAAAAGTAGAGTTTTTAAGGCTTTTCTATCGCGAGAATGTCTCTGTGCGGCAGATTCTGAACCTGACGTTAACCACGCGCATCATACGTGCGGCCCGATTCCCGGAAAAGGAGGCATCGGGCATTTTTTCCATTAATGGAGGCAGATCGATGGAAAAGCTGGAAAAGCCCCTGGATTCCTGGCGTGACGAACTCACCGACGAGCAGTTCCATGTCTGCCGTCTGGGCGGCACCGAGCGCGCCTTCACCGGCGAATACCACGACACCAAGACACCCGGCATCTACCACTGCGTGTGCTGCGGTACCGCGCTGTTCGATTCCGACGCCAAGTACGACTCCGGCAGCGGCTGGCCGAGCTACTTCCAGCCGGTCAACGGCGAGGTGGTGAAGGAGTTGGAAGACTTCAGCCATGGCATGCACCGCATCGAAGTACGCTGCGGCAAGTGCGATTCGCACCTGGGCCACGTCTTCCCCGACGGCCCGCGGCCGACCGGGCTGCGCTACTGCATCAATTCGGCATCGTTGAAATTGGTGCCTAAAGAGTGACCTCAAGGCCCGCCACCGAGCGGGCTTTTTTTGCTTCTTGTAGGAGCGAGCTTGCTCGCGAACCCGCCCAGTTCGATTGCCGCCGGACATTCGTTCGCGAGCAAGCTCGCTCCTACAGGGTTATGGTGGGGCATTCAGTGGATGGTTCGTGATCAATTGAATTGCACGCAATTTAATTGATCACTATTCTTGAATTTCCCACTTTTCCCCGGAGCCATGTCCAATGAGCGATGCACTGCTGAACATTCCCGTGACCACCATCAAGGGCGAACAGAAGACCCTCGCCGATTTCGGCGGCAAGGCGTTGCTGGTGGTGAATACCGCCAGCCAGTGCGGCTTCACTCCGCAGTACAAGGGGCTGGAGAAGCTCTGGCGGCAGTACAAGGACAAGGGCCTGGTGGTACTCGGTTTCCCCTGCAATCAGTTCGGCAAGCAGGAGCCCGGTAACGAAGGGGAAATCACCCAGTTCTGCGAGTTGAATTTCGGCGTGAGCTTCCCGCTATTCAAGAAGATCGACGTCAACGGCGCCGAGGCCCACCCGCTTTATGTGCAACTGAAGAAGCGCGCGCCGGGCCTGCTGGGCAGCCAGGGCATCAAGTGGAACTTCACCAAGTTCCTCATCGGCCAGGATGGCAAGGTGATCAAGCGCTTTGCCCCGACCACCAAGCCCGAGCAACTATCCGCCGAGATCGAAGCGCTGCTGTGATGAAAGACGCGGTATCGCTGCCCGTAGAGCTGCAACTGGACAACCAGCTGTGCTTCCGCCTGTACGCCGTGTCCCGCGCGGTGATCCGTGGCTACCGGCCGATGCTCGAAGCGCTCGGCCTGACCTACCCGCAGTACCTGGCCATGCTGGTGCTCTGGGAGTGGCAGGCCGAGCCGCCGGAACAGCCTTCGGTGAAGGCCCTGGGCGAGCGGCTGATGCTTGACTCCGGCACCCTCACGCCGCTGCTCAAGCGCCTGGAGCAACTGGGCCTGGTGCAGCGCCGTCGCGCGCAGCATGACGAGCGTGAGGTGCACCTGGGCCTGACGGCGGAGGGGGCTGCATTGCGCGAGAAGGTGCTGCCGCTGCGGGAGGAACTGCTGTGCCGCAGTGGGATCGACCTGAGCGTCACCGATGGCCTGCGCGAGCAGTTGGACGGCCTGCTGCGGCAATTGACCCAGCTGGACGCCTGAGTCAGCCGCGCGACCGGGGGCCGGCCCAGCGCTCGAGGATGGCGGCCAGCTCGTCGCGGTGGAAGGGCTTGGCGAGGTAATCGTCCATGCCGGCGGCACGACAGCGTTCGCGCTCGTCCGGCAGGGCATTGGCGGTCAGGGCGATCACCGGCAGGCCCGGCCAGCGGCCGCTCTCGCGGATCTCGCGGGTGGCCTGATAGCCGTCCATCACCGGCATGTTGCAGTCCATCAGCACCAGGTCGAATTCGGCGCTGGCGAGCTGCTGCAACGCCTCCTCGCCATTGTTGGCGATGCCCACCTGGCACCCCAGTTTCTGCAACAGGCCACGCGCGACCAGTTGGTTGACCGGGTTGTCCTCCACCAGCAGTACGCGGGCGGAGAATTGCTCCGGTGCCGCAGTGCCCGGCGCTTTTGCCGTGGGCAGTGGCTGGTGCTCGAAAGCCTGTTTCAGTGCCTGGTAGAGCACGGCGCGTGACAGCGGGCGCGCCAGCTGCCGCAAGGGCGTCAGGCGTTGGGCCATGTCGGGCTCGAGGAAGTTACCGTAGGCCGTCACCAGCAACACCGGCTTGGTGACGTTCTGGCGCAGGCCGATCAGGCAGTCCGGGCAATCCGAGAGCAGCGCGTCCAGCTCAACTCCGGCCAGGCTGGCGTCGATGTCCAGGCGCTGGTAGTCCACACCCCATGCCGGCAGCCAGCTCTGCAGCAGCGCGGCCAGCCCGCTGCTGGCGGCACACTGCACGATCAGCTTGCCGTTCAGCTGCGCCAGCGGTTGTGCGGGTTCCAGTGTCGTCAGGGGCAGGGTGACGGCGAACTCGCTGCCCAGGCCCGGTTCGGAGGTGACGCTCAGCTCGCCTTGCATGGCCTCACAGAGCTTGCGCGTCAGCGCCAGGCCCAGCCCGGTGCCGCCATACTGGCGGGCGATGCCGGCGTCGGCTTGGGTGAAGGGCTGGAAGATTTTCTGCAAGGCCTCGGGCGCCACGCCGATGCCGGTGTCGCGGACGCTGATGCGCACGCCATGGTCCAGAGGATCGACGCGGACATCCACACGGCCGAAGCGGGTGAACTTGAGGGCATTGGACAGCAGGTTGCTGACTACCTGGCGCACCCGGGTCGGGTCGCCGGAAAGCAGGGCCGGCAGCTGCGGGCTGATCAGGCAGGTGAGTTCCACGGCGGGGCCGGCGTTCTGCGATAGCAGGCTGGCGGTGTCTTCCACGAGGGTGCCGAGGTCGAAGGGGATCTGCTCCAGCTCCAGTTGGCCGGCCTCGAACTTGGACAGGTCGAGTACGTCGTTGAGCAGGTCCACCAGCACCTTGCCCGAATCATGGGCGATGGACAGCTGCTGGCGCTGCTCGGCGGTGAGCGGGCCGTCCAGCGCCAGGCCGAGCATGCCCAGCAAGCCGTTGAGCGGCGTGCGGATCTCGTGGCTCATGTTGGCCAGGAAGCTGCCGCGCGCCTGGGCCATGGCCAGGGCGTTCTGGCGTGCCTGCTCCAACTCCTGGTTGGACAGGGTCAGGCGTGCGTTGGCTGCCTTCAATTCGGCGGTGCGCGCTGCGACGATGCTTTCCAGTTCTTCCAGGTACTGGGTCAGGCGGTCCTCCGCCTCGCGGCGCTGTTCCATCTCCACCGAGATGCGGTTGAGCTGGCGATTGGTGACCTCCACCAGCACACCGATCTCGTCGCGCTCATGGCCGCGCGGGCAGGGCAGTCGCAGGCGGGAGGGCGAGCGCGGGTCGTGGCGGGACAGGGCTTCGATCAGGCTCACCAGGGGCTTGGTCAGCAGCGCGTAGAAGAGCACCAGCAGGATCAGAGAGAGCATCAGGCTGCGGATGAAGCCGGAAATGAAGGTCATCCCGGCGCGGCGCAGGAAGTCGTTGCCGAAGACGAAGGTGTCGATCTCCAGGCGCAGCACGCCGAGCGATTCTGCCGGGGCATGCTCGACGAACAGCGGTTCTTCGTAGGTGCGCTGCTGGCCGAAGAGGAAATCGCTCAGGCCTCGCAGGTGGCTTTCCGCCGGTGGTCGGTCGGCGCTGGCCAGGGGCACGCCGGCGTTATCGATGATCTCGGCGCGGATCACCGCAGGCGAGCGCAGCAGGCCCACGACCAGCTCCTGGGCTAGTTCGGCGTCGATGTTGTAGGCGATGCGGGCGGCGGGGTTGTGGCTGACGTCCAGCAGGGCGCGCACTTCGCGGTTGATGGAGGCGTCCTGGCTGGCATAATCGACGCCTACCTGGATGAGGCTCAGCAAGGTGCCCAGGATGAACGCCACCAGCACCGTCAGGCTGGCCTGCTTGAACGAGAGGCGATGTGTGAGCGCAATATCCATGGTTGCGGAGCGTCGCCTCGCAGAAGCTTTCCTGCGGCGTAGCATAGCCCATCGGAACCGTCTGTCGGGATAGCCCGAAGGCGAAGAAATTCCCGGCTCCTAACCCGAAGAGCCGCGTCGAAGAATATGGAGACCCGCGTGGATTCCCGTCTGAACGATTTTCTCGCCCGCGCCGAAGCGCTGATGGCGCGCCTGGAGCCATTGCTGCCCGCCGTCCGCGAAACGCTGGACTGGCAGCATAGCCTGGCGGCGCGCTGGCATCGCGACGGCCGCAGCGGCTACCTGCAACCGCTCAAGGTCAGCCTCGACCTGCGCCTGGACGACCTGCTGGGCGTCGACCGGCAGCGCGAGCAGCTCGCGCGCAACACCCGGCAGTTCGTCGCCGGCCAACCGGCCAACCATGCGCTGCTGTGGGGCGCCCGAGGCACCGGCAAGTCCTCGCTGGTCCGCGCGCTGCTGGCGGAGCTGGCTGGCGAAGGGCTGCGCCTGATCGAGATCGAACGCGACCACCTGGCCGACCTGCCGCGCGTGGTCGAGCAGATCCAGGGGCTGCCGCAGCGCTTCGTGCTGTTCTGCGACGACCTGTCGTTCGACGCCGGCGAAGGCGATTTCCGCGTCCTCAAGAGCGTGCTCGACGGCTCGCTGGAGCAGGCGCCGGACAACGTGTTGCTTTACGCCACGTCCAACCGTCGCCATCTGGTCTCGGAGAAACAGAGTGACAACGAGAACTGGAAGATGGTCGATGGCGAGTTGCACCCCAACGAAGCCGTCGAAGACAAGATCGCCCTGTCCGACCGTTTCGGCCTGTGGTTGTCCTTCTATCCCTTCACCCAGGAGCACTTCCTCAGCGTGGTGCGCCACTGGGTCGAGGTGCTCGCGCAGAAGTCCGGGCTCGCTGCCTGGACCTGGGACGAGGCGCTGGAGAAGGAAGCCATCCGCTGGGCGCTCGGGCGCGGCAACCGTAATGGCCGCTGTGCCTATCAATTCGCTCGCTACTGGGTGGGCAGACAATTGCTGGAAGGAGAGACCCCATGATCGATCTGCAACAGGCCGGTGCCGGCCTTGGCGGCTACGCGCTGCTCGCCGCCCAGGCGGAGTCGCTGTTCGCCGACGAGCGCGATTTCATCGCCAACGCCTCGCAGTTTTCCGCGTTCCTGTTCAACGAGTTGGCGGACCTGAACTGGGCCGGCTTCTACCTGAACCGCAACGAGGAACTGGTACTCGGCCCGTTCCAGGGCAAGGTCGCCTGCGTGCGCATTCCCTTCAGCAAGGGCGTGTGCGGCGCTGCGGCGCGTACCCGGGAAACCCAGCGTGTCGAAGATGTGCACGCATTCCCCGGCCACATCGCCTGTGACAGCGCCTCCAACAGCGAGCTGGTCGTGCCTTTGGTGAAGGACGGTCGCCTGATTGGCGTGCTGGACCTGGACAGCCCGAGCGTTGGTCGATTCAGTGAGGAAGACCAGGCGGGTATCGAACGCCTGGTGGAGATTTTCCTGCGTCTCTCCGACTGCTGATCCGCGCCCATGAAAAAGCCCCGCCTAGGCGGGGCTTTTTTCGTTCATGCAGGAAGATCAGCGCTTGGCCATGATCTTGGCGATGATCTGCAACTCGCCCTGGACGATCTCGGCGAGGGCAGGGCGGGCCAGGGTGCGCTCGAAGTGCGCGGCCAGCTTCGGCCAGCGCTGGGCATCCAGTTCTTCCTCGCCGTGACGCAGGTTTACCAGCTGACAGGCGATGGCGATGTCGGCGAGGCTGAAACGGTCGTCGACGAACCATTGCTGCTGGCCCAGGCACTTCTCCAGGTAGTCGAAGTGTTCGGGAAGTTTCTCCTGCATGGCGCCTTTCACCGCCACTTCATCGCAGACCTTGCCCATCAGCGGCTTGAGCAGGCGGTTGCGGAACACGGTGAAAGTGGTCAGCGGCGCCAGCTCGTAGTCGGCGTACTTCTCCAGCCAGTTGATCCGCGCGCGGGACTCGGCGCCTGCGCCGCACAGCGGGTCGCGTTGCGGGTCACGGTCTTCCAGGTAATGGCAGATGACGCTGGAGTCGGCGAGGGTGAAATCACCGTCGCGGATCGCCGGTACGCGGCGCAGCGGGTTGAGTTCGCGGTACCAGTCCGGCTGGTTGAACGGGTTGACGTTCTCCAGTTGGTAGTCGAAGCCTTTCTCGGCCGCGAACAGGCGGACTTTGCGAACGAAGGGGGACAGCGGGGCGCCGAAGACGACGAGGCTCATGCAAGGCTCCTAGGGCGAAGGTGGCCGGGGTGATGTCGATCAGTCGTAAAGGTTCTTCTTCTTCCAGATATCGTCTTCATCCAGCGCCTTGAGGCCGTCGCCCAGTTCGCTCTGCTCATCCACGGCAGGCTGGGAGGTTTCCAGTACCAGGGCGTTGGCGTGGGCCAGTTGGGCTTCCATCTGCTTGAGCTGTGCCTGGTAGCGGCCGATTTCCGGTTGCTTCTGCAGGTACTGTGCGCCGCGCTCGAAGGCCAGGCGTGCCTGCCGGGGCTGGCCCTGCTGGAGTGCCTGCTGGCCGAGATTGCCGAAGAACTCTATATGGAGGAGGGTGAGCAGGTGGCGGATTTCCTTGACCCACTTCTGTGCTTCCACCCGAGGCAGCATGTTGTCCTGGGCGCAGCGGGTCAGTTGGGCATGCAGCGCTTCGAAGAGGAAGCGCACGTCCTTGGCCTTGGCCTCGGTGAGGATCGGTTGTGGCGCATTCTTGACCGGAATGGACTCGCCCTTGGCCACCAGGCCGCGCAGCTCATCTATTCGCTGCCTGAGTGCCGCGTTCTGCTTGTCGACGGCCAGCAGGCGTTCGCTGAGGCTCAGTTCGAAGCTGCTGAGCAGCAGCTTCAGTGCCGGCGACATGAACTGGCCGGGCAGGGACTCGGAAACATCGGCGCAGCGCCGGCAGCGGTCGGCCAGATCGGCCTTCAGGCGCGCCTGCTCCAGCTTGCGGTTTTCCACCAGATGGTTGATGTAGCCGATGGCGACCAGCAGGGCGATACCGACGAGAACCAGGACCGTAATGACGATTGGCGACACCGTGGAGTGCTCCGGATGTTTTCCGCGAGTGTAATGTCTTAGTGATACTGCTGATAGCCGCAGCTCGGTTTTTACCCAGAAGTCTTTGATTTAAAAATAATTTCTTTGAAGGGTTGACGACCCTTCAAAGCCTCCCTAGAATGCGCGCCACTTCGACGCGAAACGCTGAATAAGCCGGAGCGACGAAGTCGGAAAGATGTTAAGTTCCGGGCCGCGTCCCCTTCGTCTAGTGGCCTAGGACACCGCCCTTTCACGGCGGTAACAGGGGTTCGAGTCCCCTAGGGGACGCCATTGCGGGAATAGCTCAGTTGGTAGAGCACGACCTTGCCAAGGTCGGGGTCGCGAGTTCGAGTCTCGTTTCCCGCTCCAGATTCTCGATCATTGCCTCGGGCAGTGACCGAAAGATGAAATGGCGTTACCCTTCGGCGAAAGCTGAAGGTTGCAACAAGTTGATGCGGGAATAGCTCAGTTGGTAGAGCACGACCTTGCCAAGGTCGGGGTCGCGAGTTCGAGTCTCGTTTCCCGCTCCAAAATCGAAACGCCGCCTTTCAAGGCGGCGTTTTCGTTAACCTGCGGCGCAAGCTGAAGGTTACTGCAAGTTGATGCGGGAATAGCTCAGTTGGTAGAGCACGACCTTGCCAAGGTCGGGGTCGCGAGTTCGAGTCTCGTTTCCCGCTCCAGAATCGAAACGCCGCCCTTCAGGGCGGCGTTTTCGTTTGCGCGATGAAAATCTTCCCGCCGCCGCACGCCATCCCTCTACGGGCTAAATTCTGGCTGCCAGCCCTGTCCCACCTGCCGCGTTCATTGCTCTGCCGAAACCCACGGCTTTCTCGCTGTCTGCCGGCAAATCCGCCCGTGCGCCTGTATTGAGGAAAATTCCGACGTAGCCCTGGGGGGATTCTCGTTTGTCGCCTCAGGCAGGTACCCGAGAATGCCTGCGCTCGATCGGTTTGCGATGGAGCAGGCTCGTTCGTGCCGCCTGTCGGTGGCGAGGACGGAGATTGCAGGGCGTTGAGGTGAGGTGCATGCGCGGATGTCGGAGTCAGTGGATCGCCCCGAGTCTGGCCGCCATGAGCATCAGTCGAGCGCGGGCAGAGGCGGTGTCCTGTCGGTATTCGATTTCGACGGCACCTTGACCCGCCATGACAGCTTCCTGCCGTTCCTCTGGTACGCGTTCGGCACGCTTGGATTCGCCCGACGCCTGCCCGCCATGGTGCTGCCGAGCCTGGCTTTTCTCTTGGGCCGGATCAGCCGTGATGACCTCAAGGCGCGCCTCCTCGCGGTTTTTCTCGGAGGCATCGATGCGCAGTGGCTTGCGAACCGTGCGCAAGCCTACTGCCGATTCATCTGGGGCTACCTGCTGCGTCCGGAAGGTTTGCGCGGCGTGGCCGCGGAACTGGCATCCGGGGCTGAAGTGACTCTTTGCTCGGCGTCGCCTGAGCTGGTGCTGCGACCTTTCGCCGAGCGCCTGGGCGTAGGGCTGATCGGCACCGAGCTGGAGGTGGTCGATGGCCGTATCACCGGCCGCATCGCCGGCGGCAATTGCCGCGCCGAAAACAAGGTGCTGCGCCTGCAGGCCAGGTACGGCCCCCTGACGGCCTATCGGCTGCGCGCCTGGGGCGACACCCAGGGCGACTACGCGCTGCTGCGCGCCGCACAGGACCCGCATTGGCGGGCCTTCCATCCTCGCTGGCGGCGAAAGATCGGCGCAGCCCGTCCCGCCACCTGATCCGAACGGTGGCCGGATCGATCCGGCCGACATTTCATTATCGAGAGTCGCAATCGTGGAACAGACACATATTGGTTTCCCCCCGTTGACCGTGGCGGTCTTTGTCGGGCTTGCCCTGGCGGCCCTTCTGCTGGACATGGTGAACCACCGCGACAACAAACCCATCTCCCTGGCGGGGGCGGCGGGCTGGTCAATCTTCTGGGTCGCCATTTCCCTGAGCTTCGCCGGGTTCCTTTACGTCCAGCATGGTTCCCAGGTGGCCAGCCTGTTCCTTACCGGCTATGCGCTGGAAAAGGTGCTGAGCGTCGACAATCTGTTCGTCTTCATCGCCATCTTCGCCTGGTTCAAGGTGCCGGATGGCCTGCGCCACCGCGTCCTGTACTGGGGCATCATCGGCGCCATCGTGTTCCGCGCCATCTTCGTGGCCATCGGTACGGGGTTGTTGGCGTTCGGCCCGTGGGTGGAGATCGTCTTCGCCGCCATCGTCGCCTGGACCGGCGTGATGATGCTCAGGGGTGGCGGTGACGATGACGGCGAGGAGGACTATTCCCGGCACCTGGCCTATCGCTTCGCCAGCAAGCTGTTCCCGGTCTGGCCGAAGCTGCTGGGCGGGCGTTTCTTCGTGGCGCGCAAGCAGCTCGAGGTGGAAGTGTGCAAGCCGGAGCACAAGGGCCTCAGCCTGGCCGCCAAGGGCGCGCTGTTTGCCACGCCACTGTTCCTCTGCCTGGTGGTGGTCGAGGTGTCGGACGTGCTGTTTGCCTTCGACTCGGTCCCGGCAGTGATCGCAGTGAGCCGCGAGCCGCTGATCGTCTACTCGGCCATGCTGTTCGCCATCCTCGGGCTGCGGACGCTGTATTTCGTGCTTGAAGCGCTCAAGCGCTACCTTGTGCACCTGGAGAAGTCGGTGGTGGTGCTGCTGTTCTTCATTGCCGCCAAGTTGGGCCTGAATGCCACGGATGCCCTGTTCCATCACGGCTACAGCATCGATGCCAACACCAGTCTGGTGGTCGTGCTGGCAGTCCTGGCGCTGGGGAGTGTGGCGAGCCTGCTGTTCCCGCAGAAGGAGGAGGTCGAGGGGGAAGCTTCCGAACGCTGATCCTGCCCGGCATGAAAAAAAGCCCGCGAATGCGGGCTTTTCTCGTTGTGCCGGCTCAGGCTGCTGCTGGCTCCTCGCGGGGGACGAACAGGCGGCGGGTGGCCAGCAGGTGGATGATGAAGCCGATCAGCGCGGCCCCCAGCAGGCCCACGCCCAGGCGGGTGAACATGCTGCCGGTGTCGGAGAGGTCCTGTAGGCGGTCCAGGCGGTCGAAGTGCGCCGGGTCGGCGTTGGAGTAGGCGATCTTCAGCACGGTACCTTCGGGGTACTTGTCGGCGTTGCTACCGGCCACGTCGAAGCGGCCGATATAGGGCTGGCCCTTCACTTCGAACTGGTAGGTGAAGTGGTACATCTCCTTGGTGCGCCCGCGACGGCCGCGCTCCTCGGTGACTTCGTCCAGCGCCAGCGGCGCGCTGACCACGGAATGGTCGGCGAGGATGCGTTTTGCGCGCAGGTGGTCGCCGATGGCGGTAAGGCACATCACCACGACGAAGCCGATGGAGAAAAGGGTGCAGATGATGCTGGAGACGCGGCGGACCTTGTCGTGGGCCCCTTGCGAGATCTTGAAGCTGAGCATGACGTTCCCTGCCTTTGTTTGAATAAGTAACAAAAGGCTACGGGCGGGGCACCCCGGGTGTCCTTGTCAGTTTGTCAACCGCACGCGTTGGGCGCTGGACAGAACGTCCGTGGCGCGGCGGCAGTCGCCGCGCCAGGCGGGGATCAGTGCTTGGGCGAGTCGTCCGGCAGGGCAAGAACCTGCTTCTCGCGGTTCCAGTCGAAGGGTTCGCCGTTTTCTTCTGCTTCGAAGCGGCGCTCGTCGAGCTGCTGGTACATCTGCAGTTCTTCGTCGGGCATGAAGTGCAGGCAGTCGCCGCCGAAGAACCACAGCAGGTCGCGCGGCACCAGGTGGGCGATCTGCGGGTAACGGTGGAAGACCTGGCTGATCAGGTCCTGGCCCAGGTATTGGGCGCCTTCGGGGTCGCGCGGCAATTCCAGCATCAGTTCGTCGAAACGTTCCAAGAACAGGCCGTGGTTGTCCTCGGGAACCTGCTCGGCTTCGCCCAGCGCGCCGAGGATCATGCGCAGGTGGTTGAGCAGGGCAATGTGGTGGTCGAGATAGGCGCTGGCCATGGGAGTTCCTCTGGAGCTGTATTCAAACGGCTGCGGAGTATATCGGGTTTCGCCCCTGCTGCCGCCGGGGATGATCAGCGGATCGGGCGCATCTGGATCTGCCGGCGCTGGTTGTCGATCTGCTGGCGTTGCTGGTCGAGGATGCGTTGCTGCTGTTGCAGTTGGTCCTGCTGCAGCTCGCTCTTCTGCCGCTGGATCATCTGGTCGCTCTGCCGCCGTTGCTCGTCCCAGCGGCGCTGGCTGTCCTGCTGGCGCTTGAGGTTGTCCTGCTGCATCTGCAGGCGCTGGTCCTCGTAGTTCAGGCGCTGGCGGTCCAGTTCGTTCTGTCTTAATTGGGATTGTCGGCGCAGGCTGTCCTGCTGTTGCTGGATGGGGTCGATCACCGGACTGGGCGTGGCGGCCGGGCGCGGGCGGCTGGGATAGAGCCAGGGATCGGCCTGGGCGGCGCCGACGAGGAAGATCGCCAGCAGCGGAAGGAGGAGTCGGCGCATGGGAGGTATCTCCATGACGGGGTTGCCCCCAGTGTGCACCTGATCATCGCGCTCGGCATTGCTTTGCGTCGGACAAGAAAAAGGGCGCCCGAAGGCGCCCTATGCGTGAAGCCTGTGGATCAGTCTGTGGTGGTGGTCGGTTTGCTCGCCGGTTTCTCCTTGTTCGACTTCTCGCTGGCGGATGTCTTCCCGGCCAGTTCCTCCTTGGAGAAGTCGTCCACATCGATCACCGCGCGGCGGGCGCGCTCGGCGGCATGCAGGGTTTCAGCCTCGGTCGCCTCCAGCACGCCAGCCTCGCGGGCGGCGTCGATGGGTGATTGGCCTGGCTTGGGATCAACGCCGTGTTCCTTGAGGGCCTTGTGCAGTTTCTTCTGCAGCGGTGCGGCGGCGGCGAGCTGGTCGTAGGCGGTGGTGAGCTTGGCGACCGGATCGTCCTCCCCGCTGGGCAGGTAGGTGCCGGCAAGGATCGCCTGCAGCGCCGGGTCGCTCAGCGGGCGGCCGAGGATATCGGCGATCTCGGCATCCAGCGCATCGCCAGGGCCACGGTGGCGGCGGCCCAACGGCAGCACGAGCACCCGCAGCAGGCAGGCGAAGGCACGGTTGGGGAAGTTGTCGATCAGGTCGGCCAACGCCGCTTCGGCCTTCTCCAGGTTTTCCTCCATGGACCAGCGCAGCAGCGGGTGGAGGTAATCCGGGTTATCCAGGTCGTGGTAGCGCTTGAGCGCGGCGGAGCCCAGGTACAGGTGGCTCAGCGCATCGCCCAGGCGCGCCGACAGGCGCTCGCGGCGCTTCAGTTCACCGCCGAGCATCATCATGCTGAAGTCGGCAAGCAGGGCAAAGGAGGCGGCGAGACGGTTGAGCGCGCGATAGTACGGGCGGCTGACGCGGTCGCCCGGCACCTGGTCGAAGCTGCCGAAGCCCAGGCCCAGCAGCAGGCTGCTGGCGGCGTTGCTGACGGCGAAGCCGATGTGGTCGAGCAGCAGTTCGTCGAACTCGCGCTCGGCCTGGTCCTGGTCCTCGCGGCGGGCCAGTTCCATTTCCTTCAGGACGTAGGGATGGCAGCGGATGGCGCCCTGGCCGAAGATCATCAGGTTGCGCGAGAGGATGTTGGCGCCCTCGACCGTGATGAAGATCGGCGCGGCCTGCCAGGAGCGGCCCAGGTAGTTGTTCGGGCCGAGGATGATGCCCTTGCCGCCGTGGATGTCCATGGCGTGGGCGATGCACTCGCGGCCGCGTTCGGTCAGGTGGTACTTGAGGATGGCCGAGAGCACCGAGGGCTTCTCGCCCAGGTCCACGGCGTTGGCGGTGAGGATGCGCGCGCTGTCCATCAGCCAGGCGTTGCCGCCGATGCGGGCGAGCGCCTCCTGGATACCCTCGAAGGCCGACAGCGGCACGTTGAACTGCTCGCGTACCTGCGCATAGCGACCGCTGACGTAGCTGCCGGCCTTGGCGGCGCTGGTGCCCACCGCCGGCAGGGAAATCGAGCGGCCCACGGACAGGCAGTTCATCAGCATCATCCAGCCTTTGCCGATCATTTCCTGGCCGCCGATGATGTAGTCCAGCGGCACGAATACATCCTTGCCGGAGTTGGGGCCGTTCATGAAGGCGGCGCCCAGCGGCACGTGGCGGCGGCCGATCTGCACGCCGTCGGTGTCGGTGGGGATCAGCGCCAGGGTGATGCCGAGGTCTTCTTCCTCGCCCAGCAGGTGGTCCGGGTCATGGCACTTGAAGGCCAGGCCGAGGAGGGTGGCGACGGGGCCGAGGGTGATGTAGCGCTTTTCCCAGGTCAGGCGCAGGCCGAGGACTTCCTGGCCTTCCCACTGGCCCTTGCAGACTACGCCGATGTCAGTCATGCCGCCGGCATCGGAGCCGGCCTGCGGGCTGGTGAGGGCGAAGCAGGGGATTTCTGCGCCAGTGGCCAGGCGCGGCAGGTAGCGCTGGCGCTGGGCGTCGGTGCCGTAGTGCAGCAGCAGCTCGGCCGGGCCGAGGGAATTGGGCACCATCACGGTGGAGGCGAGGTCGCCGCTGCGGGTGGCGAGTTTCATCACCACCTGGGAGTGGGCGAAGGCGGAGAAGCCCTTGCCGCCGTATTCCCTGGGAATGATCAGGCCGAAGAAGCCCTGGTCCTTGATGAAGGCCCAGGCCTCGGGCGGCAGGTCCATGTCCTTGCCGACCTGGTAGTCGTTGATCATCGCGCAGAGCTGTTCGGTGGGGCCGTCGACGAAGGCCTGCTCCTCCTCGGTCAGCTGCGCGCGGGGGTAGGCGAGCAGGGTATGCCAGTCCGGGCGTCCGCTGAACAGCTGGCCGTCCCACCAGACCGTGCCGGCCTCGATAGCCTCGCGTTCGGTCTCGGACATCGGCGGCAGGGTCTTCTTGAACCAGGCGAACAGCCGCGAGGTGAACAGGCTGCGGCGCAGATCGGTGGCGAGAATCGTCACCGCGACCACGGCCCAGATCAGCCAGAACAGCACCATCCAGCCGTGGGCGTGGCTGAACAGGCTCATCAGCACGAGGTACACGGCGACGATGCCGAGGGCCTTGAGCGGCGCAGCGCGGCGGTGCGCAAGCCAGGCGACGCCGAGAATCAGGACGAGTAACCAGAGCAACAGCATGCGGATTCCTCCATGACAGCCCGCAAGGGCGACAGCGGTCGCAGCGGGCTTGGTGACGAACAGTGCGCAAGCACCTGACGGGCTCCCGTCAGAATGCACCGGAAGCTTAGCTGGCCGAGCGAAGGCCGATGGCCGCATGGCCGGACAGCTTGGCCGGATCGCCTTGTCGGGGAGCCGATCCGGCTGGTTAGACTGGTGGCGCCATCAAGGACGACCAGCCCGGAGACAGAGCCATGCAGCAGTACCTCAAGCCCAGCCGCTTCGTTGATAGTGACCACCCCGGGGTAATCGAGTTCGCTCTAAATCATCGGGGCGACGGCGGTACGCCGCTGGAGCAGGCGGTGGCGCTCTATTACGCGGTGCGCGACGGGATTCGCTACAACCCCTACGTGTTCAGCCGCGACCCGCAGACCCTCAAGGGTAGCCACGCCCTGGAAAGCGGGCAGTCCTACTGCGTGCCCAAGGCCACGCTGCTGGCCGCTTGCGCCCGGCACTGCGGGATTCCCGCGCGCATTGGCCTGGCTGATGTGAAGAACCACCTGGCCACGCCGCGCCTGCTGGAGTTGCTGCGCAGCGAGGTATTCGCCATGCACGGCTACACCGAGCTGTTCCTTGAAGGCCGCTGGGTGAAGGCCACGCCGGCCTTCGATATCGGCCTGTGCGAGGCCTTTGGTGTGCTGCCGTTGGAGTTCGACGGGCGCACCGACAGCGTCTTCCATCCGTTCAACCGCGACGGCGAGCGGCACATGGAGTACCTGCGCGACCACGGCCAGTTCCCGGATGTGCCCGAGGAGTTCTTCTTCGGCTATCTCAAGCAGTGTTACCCGCACCTGTTCACCGGTGAGGACGCCCCGCTGGACGGCGACATGCGCAGCGAAGCGGCCAGGCATGAACACAATCGCCCGCATGAAAACAATCGATAGTCACCATCAGTACATGCGACTTTTTTCCTCGCCGCGAAGCCGGTAGGGTGCCTTCATCCGAAGTCACGCCTTCAGACCGTGCCTTCATCCGATGACGACAACAAGAGAGGCGCAGCATGCTCAAGATCTGGGGCCGGAAGAACTCCTCCAACGTGCGCAAGGCGCTCTGGTGTGCGGAGGAGGCGGGCCTTGCCTATGAGCGGATCGACGCCGGCGGAGCGTTCGGCGTGGTCAACGATGCGCCTTACCGCGCGCTGAACCCCAATGGCGTGGTGCCGACTCTGGATGACGATGGTTTCATCCTCTGGGAGTCCAATACCATCGTCCGCTACCTCGCTGCACGCTACGCACCTGGCCTGTATCCGCAGGACCTGCAAGCTCGCGCCAGTGCCGAGAAATGGATGGACTGGACGACTTCATCCCTCGCGGGCCCGTTCCGCACCGTGTTCTGGGGTACTCTGCGCACCCCGCCGGAGCAGCGCGACGCCGCCGCCATCCAGGCCGCCATCGATACCTGCGTGCGCCTGCTGGAAATCCCCGAGGCTACGCTGGCCAGGCAGCCGTATCTGTCCGGCGAACAATTGGGCATTGGTGACATTCCGCTGGGCAGCTTCATCTATGCTTGGTTCGAAATGCCCATCGAGCGCCCGGCGCAGCCGCATCTCAAGGCCTGGTACGAACGCCTGAAGGCGCGCCCGGCCTACCGTGACGCAGTGATGACCGACCTGACCTGAGGCCCGCCTGCGCGCCGAGAAGGTTGCAATCGGTGCGGCGGACCAGTATCAAGCAGGCCTTTTTTGCAAAGACCTGCGACCTTCCAAAGACTTGCAACGGGAATCCCCATGAGTTCCGCGCTGTCCATCCGTCAACTGACGAAGACTTACGGCAACGGCTTCCAGGCCCTCAAGGGCATCGATCTGGACGTCGCCGAAGGCGATTTCTTCGCCCTGCTGGGCCCCAATGGCGCCGGCAAATCCACCACCATCGGCATCCTTTCCACCCTGGTGAACAAGACCAGCGGCACGGTCAACGTGTTTGGCCATGACCTGGACAAGGACCCGTACGGCCTCAAGCGCTGCCTGGGCGTGGTGCCCCAGGAGTTCAACTTCAACCAGTTCGAGAGGGTGTTCGACATCGTCGTCACCCAGGCCGGCTATTACGGCATCCCGATGAGCGTCGCCAAGGGCCGAGCCGAGAAGTACCTGACCCAACTGGGCCTGTGGGACAAGCGCAATTCCGCCTCCCGCGAACTGTCCGGCGGCATGAAGCGCCGCCTGATGATCGCCCGCGCGCTGGTCCACGAGCCGCGCCTGCTGATCCTCGACGAACCCACCGCTGGCGTGGATATCGAACTGCGTCGCTCGATGTGGAACTTCCTCACCGAGCTGAACGGCGAAGGCATCAGCATCATCCTCACCACGCACTACCTGGAGGAGGCTGAGCAGCTGTGCCGCAACATCGCGATCATCGACCACGGCACCATCGTGGAGAACACCAGCATGCGCAAGCTGCTGAGCAAGCTGCACGTCGAGACTTTCTACCTCGACCTGCAGGGCACGCTCAGCGAGACGCCCAGGCTCGACGGCTATCCGGCGCGGCTGGTGGATGACCACACCCTGGAAGTGCAGGTGGACAAATCCCTGGGGATCAACGGTCTGTTCGTCCAGCTCAATGCCCAGGGCGTACAGATCCTGAGCCTGCGCAACAAGAGCAACCGGCTGGAGGAGCTGTTCGTGTCGCTGGTGGAGAAGAATCTGTCGAAGGTGGCGGTATGAGTCACGAACTGCGCGCCAACTGGGTCGCCCTCAACACCATCGTCTACCGCGAAGTCCGCCGCTTCCTGCGCATCTGGCCGCAGACCCTGCTGCCGCCGGCGATCACCATGGTTCTGTACTTCGTCATCTTCGGCAACCTGATCGGCCGGCAGATCGGCGACATGGGCGGCTTCACCTACATGCAGTACATCGTGCCCGGCCTGATCATGATGTCGGTGATCACCAACTCCTACGGCAACGTGGTGTCGAGCTTCTTCGGCAGCAAGTTCCAGCGCAACATCGAGGAGCTGCTGGTGTCGCCGGTGTCGCCGCACACCATTCTCCTCGGCTTCGTCTGCGGTGGCGTGCTGCGCGGGCTGGCGGTGGGCGTGATCGTCACCATCCTGTCGCTGTTCTTCACCGACCTGCAGATCCACCACCTGGGCATCACCGTGCTGGTGGTGGTGCTGACGGCGGCGATCTTCTCCATGGGTGGCTTCGTCAACGCGGTATTCGCCCGCAACTTCGACGATATATCGATCATCCCGACCTTCGTGCTGACGCCGCTGACCTACCTGGGCGGGGTGTTCTACTCGATCACGCTGCTGCCGCCGTTCTGGCAGACTGTGTCGCTGGCCAACCCGATCCTGCACATGGTCAATGCCTTCCGCTACGGCATCCTCGGCGTGTCGGACATCCGCATCGGCACCGCGGTGATCTTCATGCTGGTGGCGACCGTGCTGCTCTACGTGTTCTGCGTGCGCCTGCTGGTGAGTGGGCGCGGGATGCGGCAGTGAGCGGCTCGTTGCGATGATTGAGAAAAGGCCCCGGTTGGGGCCTTATTCTTTTTCGGGGTATTGGGTACATGGCCGCTGGGGCTCTTGATCTTGTAGGAACGAGCTTGCTCGCGAACCGCCCAACGCCGGAGTTATCGGTCAATCTGTTCGCGAGCAAGGACTGGGCGTCCCCCTCGCTCCTACAGGTCCGGAAACTCGATAACGAACCGCGTCCATCCACCAGCCGACTCGCAGCGAATCTCCCCGCCATGGGCCCGCACGATGGAGCGGCAGATCGCCAACCCCAACCCGGCATGCTCACCCCGGCCTTCGCGGCGAGCCGGGTCGGCGCGGTAGAAGCGGTCGAACAGGCGCGGCAGGCGCTCGGCGGGAATTTCCCGGCCGGGGTTTTCCACGCTCAGGCGGCCCGGCTCCAGGCGTACGCGAACCTGCCCGCCGTCCGGGGTGAAGCGCAGGGCGTTGTCCAGCAGATTGGCCAGGACCCGGCGCAGCAGGGGCCGGTCGCCCTGCACCGACAGCTCGCCGTCGCGCTCCAGGCGGATGGATTTTTCCTCGGCCAGCGGCCCATAGAACTCCAGCAGTTCGTCCACTTCGCCGGCCAGGGCAAGAACCTGGCGGTTCGGTGCGAGCAGGCCGTGGTCGGCCTTGGCCAGGAACAGCATGTCATTGACCATCGCGGTGAGCCGTTCCAGCTCTTCCAGGTTGCCGTGCAGCGCTTCGCGGTAATCCTCCAGGCCGCGCGAGCGCGAGAGCACGACCTGGGTCTGGGTCAATAGCCCGGTCAGGGGCGTGCGCAGTTCGTGGGCGATGTCGGCGGAGAAGGCCGACAGGCGCTGGAAGGCTTCTTCCAGGCGCGCCAGCATCGCGTTCAGCTCGCCGGCCAGGCCGCGCAACTCCTGCGGCATCTGTCCGGCGTCGAGGCGGGTCGTTAGCGAGTGCGCGCTGACCTGGGCCGCCACTTCGCTCATGCGCCGCAAGGGGCGCAGGCTGGCGCGGGCCGCCCAGGCGCCAAGCAGCGCGGTGGCCAGGGCGGAGAAGCCCATGGTCATCCAGATCAGCCGTTGCATGCGCTGCAGGAAGTGCTGGTGATGGGTGATGTCGAGGATCAGGGTGAGCTGCGCACCCTGCGGATTCCCGGCATCCAGCGGCGCTTGCAGTTCGCGGTAGGCGGGGGCTTCGTCGCTGGCCATGTTCATGGCGGGCAGTTGCCAGAACCAGCGTTGGCCGTCAGGGCCTTGCAGGCGCAGGCCGAGGTCGGGATGGCGCTCCAGTTCGCGGCGCAGTTCGGCGTCGTGGGGGGCGAGTTGTTCAGCGCTGCCGACACCATTCAGCACGTCGCGGAAGATCGCCAGCTTGCCCCTCAGCAACTGCTGGTCCAACTCGATGAAGTGCGCCTCGCTGGCGCGGCTGAAAATGAGGCCGGCCAACAACGACACGGCGGCGGTGCAGGCGGCGAACAGCAGGCTCAGGCGCAGGCCGAGGGAGAGGCGGGCGCTCATGCTTCGCGCTCTTCCAGCACGTAACCCATGCCGCGCACGGTGTGGATCAGGCGCTGCGGGAAGTCGTCGTCGACCTTGGCGCGCAGGCGGCGGATGGCGACTTCGATGACGTTGGTGTCGCTGTCGAAATTCATGTCCCACACCTGGGAGGCGATCAGCGACTTGGGCAGCACCTCGCCGCTGCGGCGCAGCAGTAACTCCAGCAGGGCGAACTCCTTGGCGGTCAGGTCGATACGCTTGCCGGCGCGCTGCACGCGGCGGCGCAGCAGGTCGAGTTCGAGGTCGGCCAGTTGCAGGGTGGTTTCCTGGATCTGCTGGCCGCCGCGGCGTAGCAGGGTGCGGACGCGGGCGAGCAGTTCGACGAAGGCGAAGGGTTTCACCAGGTAATCGTCGGCCCCCAGTTCCAGGCCGCGCACGCGGTCTTCCACGGCGTCGCGGGCGGTGAGGAACAGCACCGGCACGGCGCTGCCGGCCTGGCGCACCGCCTGGAGTATCTGCCAGCCGTCGCGGCCGGGCAGCATCACATCGAGGATCAGCAGGTCGTGCTCGGCGGCCAGGGCCAGTTGCAGGCCTTCGTCGCCGTCGGCGGTCAGGTCGACGGCGAAGCCGGCCTCGCTCAGGCCCTGCTGCAGGTATTGGCCGATGCGGGGTTCATCTTCGACGATCAGGAGTTTCATGGTCGGGGGCTTCCGTTCGGGCGTGCGCGCCGATTTCAGTCAGTGTGGCTGGCCGCTTTATACCGCGACAGCCGCCGATCAGCGCCAAGCTGACACATTTGTAATCTTCCCGACAGGCAAGCCTCAGGCGCAGATGGCGACCATGGCCGCAAGCAATCGAATCCATCGAGGAAACGCCATGTCCCCGCTCAACCTGTTCCGTGCCTCCGTCCTCGGCCTCGCCGCCGCCATCAGCCTGCCGGCCCTGGCCGACGCCGGGCACGCCTATGACTTCGGCAAGCCGGCCAAGGCCGCCCAGGCCACCCGCACCGTGGAGATCAAGCTGGGCGAGATGTTCTTCGAGCCGGAGAACATCGATGTGAAGCCGGGCGAGACCGTACGTTTCATCATCCACAACAGCGGCAGTCTGCTGCACGAATTCAACCTGGGCAGCGCCGCCATGCACGCCGGCCACCAGAAGGAAATGCAGCAGATGATGGACGCCGGGATGCTCACGCCGACCGGCATGCAGCACGACATGAGCCAGATGGATCATTCGAAAATGGGCCACGGCCAGATGATGAAGCACGACGATCCCAACAGCGTGCTGGTGGAGCCGGGCAAGACCGCCGAGCTGACCTGGACCTTCAGCAAGGCCACCAGCCTGGAGTTCGCCTGCAACATTCCGGGGCACTACCAGGCCGGCATGGTCGGCAAACTGACCGTCAAGCCCTGAACCGGGAGCGCCAAGATGATTCGCGCAAGGGATTGGGCTCTGGGGGCGCTGCTGCTGGCACCGTTGGCGGTGCAGGCGGGCGTGTATGACCTGACGATTGGCGAGGGCGAGTTGAAACTGTCCGATGGCGTGCGCAAGGCGCTCACGGTGAACGGCCGGACGCCCGCGCCGGAGCTGCGTTTCAAGGAGGGCGAGGACGTCGAACTGCGCGTCACCAACACCCTCGACCGCGACACCTCGCTGCACTGGCACGGGCTGATCCTGCCCTATACCCAGGACGGCGTGCCGGGCATCAGCTTCCCGGGTATCAAGCCCGGCGAGACCTTCACCTACCGCTTCACCGTGAAGCAGTCCGGCACCTACTGGTACCACGCCCACAGCGACTTCCAGGAAATCGAGGGGCTCTATGGCCCGTTGGTGATCGAACCGAAGGCGCGCGAACCGTACCGCTATGACCGCGAGTACACCCTGCTGCTCGCGGACTGGCACGACACGGAGCCGGAAACCGTGTTCGCCAACCTGAAGAAGCAGAGCGACTACTACAACCACAACCAGCGAACCCTGGGGGATTTCATCGCCGACTCCGGCGCCAACGGCTTCCTGGCGACCCTGCGCGACCGCCTGGACTGGGGCGGTATGCGCATGACGCCGACGGACATTGCCGATATTGCCGGCTTCCGCTTCCTGGTCAACGGCCAGGACGCCACGCAGAACTGGACCGGCCTGTTCAAGCCTGGCGAGCGCGTGCGTCTGCGCATCATCAACGGCTCCGGCATGAGCTACTTCGACCTGCGCATCCCCGGCCTGAAGATGACCGTGGTGCAGGCCGACGGCAACGACGTGCAGCCGGTGACGGTGGACGAGTTGCGCATCGCCGTGGCCGAGACCTACGACGTGATCGTCCAGCCGCAGGAGGATCGCGCCTACACCTTCTTCGCCGAAGCCATGGACCGCAGTGGCTTTGCCCGCGCCACCCTGACACCGCGCGAGGGGCTGGTCGCCGAGGTGCCGGCGCTGCGCGAGCGGCCGTTGCTGACCATGGCCGATATGGGCATGAGCCACGAGGGCATGGACCACGGCAGCATGGCGATGGCGCAGCCGGAAGGTTCGGACATGGCGGGCATGGATCACTCCAAGATGGCTGGCATGGATCATTCAGCCATGGGCGCCGCCGCGCCGAAGTCCGACTACGCCCCCGGCAGCGGCCTGACGCCGCAACCGGCGGAGCCGGGCAACCGCCTGCTGGTCTACGCGGACCTGAAAGCCATGCGTCCCTACGCCGACTATCGTGCGCCGGATCGCACCATCGAGTTTCGCCTGACCGGCAACATGGAGCGCTACTTCTGGTCCATCGACGGCAAGAAGTACTCCGAGGCCGAGCCGATCCGCCTGACCTACGGCGAGCGCGTGCGCATCCGTTTCGTCAACGACACCATGATGACCCACCCCATGCACCTGCACGGCATGTGGATGCAGCTGGACAAGGGCAACGGCCGCTTCAACCCGCTCAAGCACGTGGTCAGCGTGGCGCCGGGCAGCACCCTGGACGTCGACGTGCCTGCCGACGCGCTGGGCGAATGGGCCTTCCATTGCCACCTGATCTACCACATGGCCGCCGGCATGATGCGCAAGGTCATCGTCGAGCCGGCCCCCGCCAGCGCCAGCCTCTGAGGAACCGCCATGAAACGCATTGCAACGGTGGCCTGCGCGGCGACCCTGGGCTTGGCCTTGCCCGCAGAAAGCGCCGAGATGGACGACATGCCCATGGGCTCGCTGCTGATCCAGCGCCTGGAAAGCCGCTTTCACGGCAACGACCAGGCGCTGGGCTGGGAAGCCCAGGGCTGGTACGGCACCGACTACCAGAAGCTGCGCCTGAAGCTGGAGGGCGAGCGCGACGCCGGCGGCCCTACCACCGACAACGAAGTGCAGCTGCTTTACCAGCGGCTGGTAGCGGACTTCTGGGACTGGCAGGTGGGCGTGCGCCATGACGATCAACCGGGGCCGTCACGCACCTATGCCGTTCTCGGCCTCCAGGGGCTGGCGCCGCAGTGGTTCGAGGTGGACGCCAACCTGTTCCTCAGCGAGCGCGGCGACCCGTCGTTGCGCCTGGAAACCGAATACGAGCTGCTGCTGACTCAGCGGCTGATACTGGAGCCCGCGCTGGAGTACAACCTGGCCTTGGCCGATGACCGCGACGCCGGCGTTGGCGCGGGCGGCAGCGAGCTTGAGGTGGGCTTGCGCCTGCGCTACGAAGTGCGCCGGGAGTTCGCACCGTACTTCGGCTACGTCTGGAACAAGACCTACGGCCGCAGCGGCGATATCGCCCGCGCCGAAGGCGAGGACGACGAGGAGGGCTATTGGGTGGCGGGCGTGCGGATGTGGTTCTGACTGGCTCTGCGTAGGGTGGGTATCGCTCCGCTCCACCCATCCTACAAAAGCGCATGCTGGATACGTCGGGATATCCGGCTCGTCCGCCGGCTGCTGAAAGGGGCGGCGGATTTGTATACACTCGCCGCCTCGCGTTACCACCCGCATCGCCGATCCAGCAGGACCTCCCCATGCAGCATCCCGCCGAACACTCGCCCCTGGGCAAATCCAGCGAATACGTCTCCACCTACGCGCCGGAGCTGCTCTTCCCGATCTCCCGTACCACCAAGTGGGCGGAACTGGGCCTGACCGCGGACACCCTGCCGTACCAGGGCGTGGACCTGTGGAACTGCTACGAGCTGTCCTGGCTGACCGCGTCGGGCAAGCCGGTGGTGGCCATCGGCGAGTTCTCGATCCCGGCGCAGTCGCCGAACATCATCGAGTCCAAGTCCTTCAAGCTCTACCTCAACTCGCTGAACCAGACCGCCTTCGACAATGCCGAAGCCGTACGTGCGGTGATGGAGCGTGATCTGTCCGCCGCCGCTGGCGCGCCGGTGGGCGTACGTGTTCGCGGCCTGGACGAAGTGGCGGGCGAGGGCGTGGCAGTCATCCAGGGCACCTGTATCGACGATCTGGACGTCGCGGTAGAAAGCTACGACCACCCGCGCCCGGAACTGCTGCGCTGCGACGACACCCGCCGCGTCGACGAAGTGCTCTACAGCCACCTGCTCAAATCCAACTGCCCGGTCACTGGCCAGCCGGATTGGGGCACCCTGGTGGTCGAGTACGCCGGTCCGGCGCTGGATGCCGCGAGCCTGCTGGCCTACGTGGTTTCTTTCCGCCAGCACCAGGATTTCCACGAACAGTGCGTCGAGCGTATCTACCTCGACCTGCAACGCCTGCTGCAGCCGACCCGCCTGACTGTCTACGCGCGCTACGTGCGCCGTGGCGGGCTGGACATCAACCCGTACCGCAGCAGCGAAGCCGTGCAGCCGGACAATCGCCGGCTGGTGCGTCAGTAGTCGCTGGCGCGCCTGTCAATCGCGGATACAAAAAACCCGGCCTTGGCCGGGTTTTTCATGTCTGGAAGCTTCAGATGCCCATGTTCGCCAGGCTCTGCACGATGGAGCGAAGCGTGCCGGCCAAGGTCGGATGGCTTGCCTCGAAGCGCTCGACGGCCAGGTTGACGTTGTCCATCAGGGTCTCGTCGGCCAGCGCCTCTTCGTTGGCCAGCTGCAATTCGATGTCCTTGATCAAGGCTTGCAGCGATTCGCGCTCTTCCGCGTTCAGCGGCGGCTGGCGCTCCAGCTGGTCGCGCAGGGCCTGGAGTTCTTCCTGGAGGCGTTGTGTCGGCATGGTGGTGTCCTTCTGCGGTACGTACCCAAAGATGGACCTCGCCCGACGGGGAAAAGGTCCATCGCCATGCCTTTGAGCTTAACTCGCCGCGCGCACCCTTGCCTGATGCCGATCAACGCGCAGGAGCCGCTCGAGCAGTGGGAAGAAGTGCTCCAGCTCCGGCGTGCGCATGGCCGGGTCCTTGCCCAGGTCGTCCAGGCGGCGCAGCGTCAGCGCGTCCTGGGAGAACGGCGCGTTGAGGAAGGCACTGGAGCCGCGCTCATCGAACGGCCCGCCCTGCAGCGCCAGGCTCTGCCGCGAGGCCCAGGACAGGCCGGCGTGGTATGCCGGGTCTACTGCGCAGAGGTAGCGCTTGGCGGCTACGTGCAGGCGGATCGGCTGCCAGACGGATTCGGGCAGCAGTTCGCGCAGCAGGTTGGCGCCGAACTCCTCGTGGCGCAGGTCCTGTTCATCGATCAGCTCCGGGTTCTCGTAGAGGTGGCCAATGTCGTGGAGCAGGGCGGCGATCACCAGGCTGTCGGAACAACCGGCGCGCTCGGCCAGCGTGGCGCACTGCAACGCGTGCTCGGCCTGGCTGACGGCTTCGCCGTAAGGCTCGGCGCCGTGGCTGGCGAAACGCTCGGCCAACTCGTCGAGGAAGCGGTGGCGCTCGTGCTTCATGGTTTTTCTCCTTTCAGACGGCGGCTGGCGATGTCCTGCAGGCAGGAATCCAGCTCGCCCAGATGATCGATGACCGAGTGCACGCCGAGGCGGTACAGGCCGAGTGTGGCCTGGGCGCGCAGGCGGTCGCGGTCGAGATTGCCCAGGGCATCCCAGTCGCCGGGCGCTCGGCCGCAGAGGGGGCCGCTGGCTGCCAGGCCGATGGTCCACAGGCCGGCGTTGAGCCCGGCCTGGAGCAGGCGCGGCTGGCCGCTGACCAGCACGCAGCCGTCCAGCAATGGAGTGCCAAGCTGCATCAGTGCCTGCCAGCAGGAATCCGGCGCCGGCCACTGGCGGCCGGCGATATCCAGCCCGGTGGCAAGGTGGTCGTCCAGCGCGGCGGCGAGGTGCAGCGTGGTGGCATTCGGCAACTCATCCAGCCAGGCACAGGGAACGCCGCGCTGGTGCAGCGACTGCAGGGCATCCAGTGCGCCGGGTGTGGCCTCGGCGTGGGCCTGGGCGGCTTCGTCCAGGGCCGACTGGAACAGGTCGCGCTCCGGGGCGTCGGCATCGTGGCCCAGGGCCAGATCCAGGGCCTGCTGTGGTGGCAGGGCGAGGGCGGAGGTCAGGCGCTCCGGCGGACAGTCGGGGCAAATACGTTGCAGGGCAACCGGCAGCGTCCTTGCGCCGAAGTCCACCAGATCACCGGACAGTCCGAACAGCAGGGTCGTGAAGCGCGGAAGGTCGGCAGTCGCAGGCATGGCGGGCTTTTCTGATAATTGGTCTAGGCCAGACTAGCGGGCCATTGTGACGGTCAGATGAAGTCCCTTTGCGTGCCGTTATAATCGCCGCGCCTTTTTGCGGAAGACACCCATGCCGGTCGAACCCATGCCCCATTACCTGCGCATTCGCGAGCAGTTGGCGCAGGACATCGCCAACGCCACCCTCACCGAGCGCCTGCCCGCCGAGCGCGAGCTGGCCGAACGCTTCGGCTGCACCCGCGTAACCCTGCGCGAGGCGCTGCAACAGCTGGAAACAGAAGGCGTGCTCTACCGCGAGAATCGCCGCGGCTGGTTCGTCTCGCCGCCGCGCATCCGGTACAACCCGACCCGCACCACGGGCTTCATGGATTACGTCCAGGCCCAGGGGCGGGTGCCGCGTACCGAAGTGCTGGCCGCTGAACGCCGTACCGCCGGGCCCGCTATCGCTCGACGCATGGGGCTGGATGAAGGGGCCGAGGTGTTCCATATCCTGCGCCGACGCTGGGTCGACGAACGCCCGGTAATGCTGGAGGAAATCACCCTGGACGCCAGTTGGTGCCCAGGGCTGCTCGATCACGGGCTGGACACCTCGCTTACCCGCGTATTGCGCGAGGAGCTGGGCCTCAGCCTGTCGCGTTCCGAACTTGCCATGCATTCCACCGCGCTGGTGGCTGCGTGGGCGACGCCGCTGCAACTGGCGCCAGGCGCGCCGGGCCTGCATGTGGAGCGCGCAAGCTTTGTCGACGACGGCCGGCTGGTGGAGTGGGACCAGGAGTTCTGGCGCTCCGATGCGCTGGAAATTGTCATCGACGCACGGTATCCGGACTGAAGTGGCACTATGCTTTCGGCTGGAAGCAAGCGAAACGGTAGTGCGCGGCCACGAATCGAAATCCTCTGAGATCGGTTCGGGTCCGCAAAACCGTTCGGCCTCTATATAATCTGCCCGCATAGCGGGGCCGCCATGGCTGGCCCGAAAGACATTCACTGGAGAATTCCCGATGCGCCCACTAGGCGTCCAATGGACGAAACGCTGCTTCAGCCTGCTCGCCGTCGCCGGCCTGGCCACGATCCCGTTCCTGGCGCAGGCCGCCAGCGAAGACGACCCGTGGGAAAGCATCAACCGCCCGATCTTCACCTTCAACGACACCCTGGACACCTACGCCCTCAAGCCGTTGGCCCAGGGCTACCAGTACGTCACGCCGAATGTCGTGCAGGACGGCGTGCACAACTTCTTCGGCAACATCGGTGACGTGCGCAACCTGGTCAACGACCTGCTGCAACTGAAGTTCCGCGATGCCGGCGTCGATACCAGCCGCCTGCTGTTCAACACCACCTTCGGCCTGGCCGGCTTCATCGACGTCGCGACCCACATGGGCCTGCGCCGCAACGACGAAGATTTCGGCCAGACCCTCGGCCATTACGGCGTGGGCAGCGGCCCTTACGTGATGCTGCCGCTGCTGGGCCCGAGCACCCTTCGCGATGCGCCTTCGCTGATCCCTGATGCCTATACCGGCCCGTATCCCTACATCGACAATGTATCGGTGCGTAACAGCCTGCGTGGTGTCAACGTGGTCGATACCCGCGCCGACCTGCTCAAGTCCGAGAAGCTGATCAGCGGCGACAAATACACCTTCATCCGCAACGCCTACCTGCAGAACCGCGAGTTCAAGGTCAAGGACGGCGAGGTCGAAGACGACTTCTGATCCACCTTGCCCGCAGACCGTTCCTGTCCTCCAGCCCGCGCCGTTCGTGGCGCGGGCTGCGCCTGCTTGAACCCTTGAGCGGATGGGAGTACTGTCTGCGCCTTGTCGCGACCGACCCGCGCCGCTGTTCCCTAGAATGAGCGCCAAACCACAACCCCGGCGCCGTTTGCCTGGATGACCCATGCACAAAGCCAGTGCCTCGCTGCTGATTATCGATGACGACGACGTCGTCCGCGAAAGCCTCGCCGCCTACCTGGAAGACAGCGGATTCAAGGTCACACAGGCCACCAACGGCCTGGAAGGCCTGAAGGTCTTCGAACACCAACTCCCCGACCTGGTGATCTGCGATCTGCGCATGCCGCAGATGGACGGCCTCGAGCTGATCCGTCGCGTCAGCGAGATGGCGGTGGAAACCCCGGTGATCGTGCTGTCCGGTGCCGGTGTGATGAGCGATGCCGTCGAGGCCCTGCGCCTGGGCGCCGCCGACTACCTGATCAAGCCGCTGGAAGATCTTGCCGTCCTGGAACACTCGGTACGCCGTGCCCTGGACCGCGCCTTCCTGCGCTCGGAAAACCGCCGCTATCGCGAAAAGCTGGAAACCGCCAACCGCGAGCTGCAGGCCAGCCTGAACCTGCTCCAGGAAGACCAGAACGCTGGCCGCCAGGTGCAGATGAACATGCTGCCGGAGACTCCGTGGGAGTCCGAGGGCCTGGCGTTTTCCCACCAGATCATCCCGTCGCTGTACCTGTCGGGTGACTTTGTCGATTACTTCCGTGTCGACGCCCGCCGCATCGGCTTCTATCTCGCCGACGTTTCGGGTCACGGCGCTTCGTCTGCCTTTGTCACCGTGCTGCTGAAGTTCATGACCACGCGGCTGCTGTACGAGTCCAAGCGCAACGACATGCTGCCGGAATTCAAGCCGTCGGACGTACTCGGTCACATCAACCGCGGGCTGATCAACTGCAACCTGGGCAAGCACGTGACCATGCTCGGCGGCGTGATCGACCTGGATACCGATCGCCTGACCTACAGCATCGGCGGGCACCTGCCGCTGCCAGTGCTCTATGTCGACGGTGAAGCCCGTTACCTGGAAGGCCGTGGCCTGCCGGTAGGGCTGTTCGACGAAGCGACTTACGAGGATCATGTCCTTGATCTTCCCAAATCCTTCAGCCTTTCCCTGTTCTCGGACGGCATTCTCGACGTCCTTCCGGGAGCTACGCTGAAAGAAAAGGAGACGGCCCTGCCCGAGCAGGTCGTCGCCGCCGGCGGAACCCTGGATGGCCTGCGTCAAGTCTTCGGACTGGCCAAGTTGTCCGAGATGCCGGATGATATTGCCTTGCTGGTGTTGAGCAGGAACCTTGCATGAGTACCGGTAAAATCCAGTTCGCCGAGCAGGATGGCTCATTCGTCCTGAAGTTCGTGGGCGAAGTCCGACTGACCCTGTGTTCGGCGCTGGATGCCACCATTGAAAAAATCTTCGCCGCGTTGAATTTCTCGGCGATCATCATCGATCTCACGGAAACCCAGAGCATCGACAGCACTACGCTGGGCCTCCTGGCGAAGTTGTCGATTCTCTCGCGGCAGAAGGTCGGGCTGTTGCCCACGCTGGTCACCACCAATGCGGACATCACCCGGTTGCTGCAGTCGATGGGCTTCGATCAGGTGTTCAACATCGTCGATCGCCCGATTCCGTGTTCGGACTGCCTGACCGATCTGCCTCCCCAGGACCAGTCCGAGGAGGTAGTGCGCGGCAAGGTGCTCGAGGCCCACCGTATCCTGATGGGCCTGAACGAGACCAACCGCGAGGCCTTCCACGATCTGGTGAGCGCGCTCGAGCGCCACTGATTCGATGAGCTGAAATGCAAACCGGCGCCCTGGGCGCCGGTTTGCATTTGCTCGTCCGCAGTTTTCAGCGGTTGGCGAGCAGCGCCTCGAGCTTTTCCTGGTCGCGGGCGAACAGGCGGATGCCTTCGGCCAGCTTCTCGGTGCCCATGGCGTCTTCGTTCATCTGCCAGCGGAAAGTGCTCTCGTCCAGAACCTGGCGCGCCTCGCCACCACCGGGCTGCAGCGCGCGCGGCAGCTCGCCCTGGGCATCGGCCAATTGCTGCAGCAGGTCCGGGCTTATAGTCAGGCGGTCGCAGCCGGCGAGCTGCTCGATCTGGCCGAGGTTGCGGAAGCTGGCGCCCATCACCACGGTGTCGTAGCCATTGGCCTTGTAGTAGCGGTAGATGCGCGAAACGGACTGCACGCCTGGGTCTTCCGCGCCGACGTAGTCGCGGTTATTGGCCTTCTTGTACCAGTCGTAGATACGCCCGACGAAGGGCGAGATCAGGAATACACCGGCGTCGGCGCAGGCGGCGGCCTGGGCGAAGGAGAACAGCAGGGTGAGGTTGGTCTGGATGCCTTCGCGCTCCAGCTGTTCGGCAGCGCGGATGCCTTCCCAGGTGGAGGCGATCTTGATCAGCACGCGGTCGCGGCCGATGCCTTGCTGGTCATACAGGTCGATCAGGCGGTGGGCGCGTTGCAGGGTGGCTTCGGTATCGAAGGACAGGCGGGCGTCCACTTCGGTGGAGATGCGCCCCGGAATCACACCCAGGATGTCCTTGCCCACGGCGACGGCGAAGCGATCACAGGCGAGGCCGGCGTCACCCTGCGCGCCTTCGGTGGCACGCGCCAGGTGCTCGGTGTAGCGGGGCAGGGCGGCAGCCTTCAGCAGCAATGAAGGGTTGGTGGTGGCATCCACCGGCTTCAGGCGGGCAATGGCGTCGAAATCGCCGGTATCGGCGACAACCGTGGTGTATTGCTTGAGTTGTTCCAGCTTGGAGGTCATGGCGCGTCTTCCGTAGAGAGTGCATCGACCTTACCCGAGGCCGATGCGCCACTCAACGGGACTCAGTGACCGGCGAGAAGTTCTCCGGCCTGATCAAGCAGCCCGAGGGAGTCCTTGGTCTTGTGAACGTCCACCGAGAGCAGTTGGCGGAAGCGCCGCGCCCCCGGGAAACCTTGCGCCAGGCCGAGGACATGGCGGGTCACGTGGTGCATCGCGCCGCCTTCGGCAATGTGCCGCTCGATGTACGGGCGCATCCGCGCCAGGGCTTGCGCACGGGTGATGGCCGGCTCTGGCGAGCCATACAGTGCGGCGTCCACCTGGGCCAGCAAGTAGGGGTTGTGGTAGGCCTCGCGGCCGAGCATCACGCCATCGAATACCTGCAGGTGCTCGCGGCATTCCTCCAGGGTTTTGATGCCGCCGTTGAGGACGATTTCCAGCTCCGAGAAGTCGCGCTTGAGCTGCGCGGCGATGTCGTAGCGCAGCGGCGGGATTTCGCGGTTTTCCTTGGGCGACAGGCCTTCGAGGATGGCGATGCGCGCGTGCACGGTGAAGCTGCGGCAGCCGGCGTCGCGCACCTGGCCGACGAAGTCGCAGAGCTCTTCGTAGCTGTCGCGCCCGTTGATGCCGATGCGGTGCTTGACCGTCACCGGGATCGATACCGCATCGCGCATGGCCTTCACGCAGTCCGCCACCAGCGCCGGGTGGCCCATCAGGCAGGCGCCGATCATGTTGTTCTGCACGCGGTCGCTGGGGCAGCCGACGTTCAGGTTCACTTCGTCGTAGCCGGCCTCTTCAGCCATCTTCGCGGCGGCAGCCAAGTCTGCCGGATTGCTGCCGCCCAGTTGCAGTGCGAGTGGATGCTCGCACTCGTCGTGGCGCAGGAAGCGCGCGGCATCGCCGTGCAGGATGGCACCGGTGGTGACCATTTCCGTGTAGAGCAGGGCGTGGCTGGAGAGCTGGCGCAGGAAGAACCGACAATGTCTGTCAGTCCAATCCATCATCGGCGCCACGGAGAAGCGGCGGGAGGGCTCGGGGTGGGTAGTGGCGGTCGGAGCGGCAGTGGTCATCGGTGCTTCGTATCTGGCTTCGCTTGGGGGCGCGAAATCGTTCGCACCGCGGAAAGGGCGGAGATTTTACCGGGGTTGCCCGCTCTGCGCACGGAAACCGGCGGGCGGTCTGTCTTGGCCTTGACCTGGCCTAGCGGTCAGCCTCGGCGCAACTGCTACCCTCTGGGTTCCTGACAGAAGGATCTCATTCGATGAAACCCCTATTGCTGACGCTCCCGCTGATCCTGTTGGCCGCCTGTTCCTCGCCGGGCAAGCTGAAGGGGGATGCTTCGGCATTGCGGCTGGAAAGTGGCAAGTCGCCCTCGGTCTATATGACCTGCCTGTTGCCGAAATGGCAGGCAATCCGCTCGTCGTCGGCCGTGAAGGAAATCCGCTTTGGCTACCGGCTGCTGATGCCGACCACATCGGGCGATAGCCCCGAGGCGTTGCTGGAGACCACGGCAGCGGACAAGGGTAGCGACGTGGTGCTGTATCGTCACAAAGCGCCGAGCCCGGACGATGCGATCAACCTGGCTGCGCGCAGCTGCCTGTAGCGACTCAAGCAGCGCCTCGTCTACCACTAAGGAACGATAGCCGCCGTGTGCAGCAGGCGGCCTAATGGCTCTGACAAGAATAATCGGGCCTCCCGGCAGCGTGCCTGCGCTGTGCAGCGGTAGGGCCCGCCAGAAGAGAGCTGCCGCCATGGATATCGCGCGCCCGCGTATCGTCCTCATTCTTACCCTGCAGACTTGCGGCCTGGTGCTGCTGTTCATCGCCCAGGCGCTGGGCGGCTGGCCGTTGTCGTTGTGCCTGCTGCTGGCCGCGGTGCTGCTCTGGGGGCCATGGTTCGTTCCCGAGCGGTCGGCCTCGGCTGGTGCGCTGGCGGTGCTGCCGGATGTCGCCGAGCTGACCCGCGAGCTGTCCCAGGGCACCAGTCGCAATGCGCTGTCCGCCGCCGGAGTGTCCTTCTCGGTGCAGCGCCTGGTGGAGAAGCTGGAGTCCCAGGTGGTGGCGGCGGAGCAGATCGTCGGCAGCGCCGAGGTGATGATCCACACCGAGCGAGCTACTTCGAACCTGGCCCGCCAGGCGAAGGAAGCAGCCACGCTCGCCCGCGCCGGCAGTGATGCCGGGCGCAGCGAGTTGCACGCCGCTATCGATTGCATGCGCCAGCTGAGCCAGCGCGCCAGTGCCAGCCGCGCACTGATCGAGACGCTGAGTGCGCGCAGCGAGGACATCCAGCGCGTGACCCAGGTGATCCAGTCCATCGCCAGCCAGACCAACCTGCTGGCGCTTAATGCCGCCATCGAGGCGGCGCGCGCGGGCGAGCATGGCCGGGGCTTTGCGGTGGTTGCCGAGGAAGTGCGGGGCCTGGCCGGGCGCACTGCCGAGGCTACCGACGAAGTCGGGCAGATGATCGAGGACATCCAGCGCCAGACCGGCGAGGTGGTGGAGCAGATTCGCCAGCTCACCGATGACCTGGGCCTGGGCGTCAGCCAGGTGGAAAGCACTGGCCGGCAGTTGCAGGACATCGCCGGGCTCGCCGCTACGGTGGAAACCCAGATCACCGAGATTGCCGAGGGCGCAGAGATCAACCGCAATCAGCTGGACAGTCTGTTCGCCGCCGTCGAGCAGGTGCGCGGCGACCTGCGCGCAAGCGACGAGCAGACGCACCGGCTGGCGGACGCAGCGGTGCAGTTGGAAACCCAGGCGGAGATGATCAGCGAGCGCCTGGCCGAAGTGGCGCTGGACGACTATCACCAGCGCGTCTATGACCTTGCCCGCGCCGGTGCGCAGGCCATCGGCGCGCGTTTCGAGGCGGATATCGACACGGGCCGCATCGGCCCAGAGGACCTGTTCGACCGCGACTACCAGCCGATGCCGGGCACTCGACCGCAGAAATTCCGTACGCGTTTCGACCGTTATACCGATGAAGTTTTGCCGCGCATCCAGGAAGACTTGCTGCAACGCCATGAAGGGCTGGTGTTCGCCATCGCCTGTACTGCCGAGGGTTATGTGCCGACGCATAACCAGGCGTTCAGCCATCCGCCCAGCGGCGACTTGCAGGTGGACATGCTCAAGAGCCGCAGCAAGCGCCTGTTCAACGACCGCACCGGGGTGCGCTGTGGCAGCCACAATCAGCCGATGCTGCTGCAGACCTACTGCCGTGATACCGGCGAGCTGATGCACGACCTCTCGGTGCCGATCTATGTGCGCGGTCGCCAGTGGGGTGGCCTGCGTTTGGGCTACCGGCCGGAAGCCTGAACCTCAGCTCCAGATTGCAGACGAAAAAAAGCCGCGAAGGAGTTGGACGCGGCTTGGGTGCGGGCGTCCGGGAGGCGCCCGCGAAAGGGTTTCAGTGATGCCCGCAGAGGGCGTCGCGGCCTTGTTCGCCGAGGATATTGAAGAGGATGTTCAGCACCACGGCCCAGATCGCAGTCATCGCGATACCGCTGTGGGTGATCGGCTCCATCCACTGGGGCAGCGCAGCGAAGAAGTCCGGACGCACTACCGGCACCATTCCCATGCCAATGCTCACCGCCACCAGCAACTGGTTGCGACGGTCGACGATGTCCGCCTCGTGGAGGATGCGGATGCCGCTGGCGGCGACCATGCCGAACATGGCGATGCCGGCGCCGCCCAGAACGGCTGGCGGAATCGAGGCGACCAGGAAGGCGGCCTTGGGCAGCAGCGACAGGGCGATCAGGAACAGCGCGGCGGCGGCGGTGACGTAGCGGCTGCGCACGCCGGTCATCTGCACCAGGCCGATGTTCTGGGCGAACGAGGAATGGGTGAAGGTATTCATGAAGCCGGCGATGAAGGATGCGCCGGCATCGCACAGCAGGCCGCGACGCAGGCGGTTGGGGCAGATTTCGGTCTCGGTGATCTTGCCCAGGGCGAGGAACATGCCGGTGGACTCGACGAAGATGATCACCACCACCAGGCACATCGAAAGCACCGGAGCCAGGTGGAATTCCGGGGCACCGAAATGCAGCGGCGTGACGATGTCGAACCACGGGCGCTGCTCGATGCCGTCCAGGCTGACCATGCCCATGCTGGCGCCGATGATGTAGCCCAGCAACATGCCGATCAGCACCGATACGTTGACCCAGAAGCCCTTCAGGAAACGGTTGATCAGCAGGATCACTGCCAGCACGAAGGAGGACAGGGCGAGGTATTCGATGGCGCCGAAGTTGGCGGCTGCCTTGCCGCCGCCGGCCCAGTTGATCGCCACCGGGAACAGGCACATGCCGATGGAGGTGATCACGGTGCCGGTCACCAGCGGCGGGAAGAAGCGCACGATGCGGCTCATGAAGGGCGCGATGAGCATGCCGAAGAAGCCAGCGGCGATGGTCGCGCCGAAGATGCCGGTCATGCCTACGCCGGGCATTCCGGCCATGGCGACCATGCTGCCTACGGCAGCGAAACTGGCGCCCATCATCACCGGCATGCGGATGCCTACCGGGCCGATGCCGAGCGATTGCACCAGCGTGGCGATGCCGGCGACCAGCAGGTCGGCGTTGATCAGGAAGGCGATTTCTTCACGGGAGAGACCGGCGGCCTGGCCGACGATCAGCGGGACGGCGACGGCGCCGCCATACATCAGGAGAACGTGCTGGAAGCCGACCAGCAGCAGTTGCAGCAAGGGCAAACGCTGGTCGACGGGCGAGCCGGTATGGGAGCGCTCAGTTACCACGGACATGCAACACCTCGGTTTTTATTGTTGTCAGTCGCTGGTTGCCGGACGGGCACGACAACCGGGAAGTACTGGCCGATCTCACCCCCGGGGCCGAGCGGGTGAAGCGGTGCGGGACTTTATATCTTCGATGTGTATCGGGTTCAATCGTTTTTTGTATACAACTAGTCGGTCACGTTTTGTCTCCCTGGTGCTGCAGGGCTCTAGGCCGCGTGTTTCCTGGTCTCGGTATTTTTGTAGCCATTGGTCGAGTGGACTACATTTTTTGTTTCAGGGGGCGCTTTTCGTAGGAGCGAGCTTGCTCGCGAATGCAAACGCTCCCTGTCGCTCCGGTGCGCCGGATGTCCTGTTCGCGAGCAAGCTCGCTCCTACAGGGGGCGTGTCGGCGTTTCGTGGGTATAAAAAAACCGCACCCGAAGGTGCGGTTCTTCTGGCCGTGCCGCAGGCTCAATTAACCTGGGCACCCTTGGAGATCCAGTCTCCAACGAGCTTGCGCTCTTCCGGGGTCATCTGCGTGATGTTGCCCAGCGGCATGACCTGCGAAGCCACGGCCTGCGCCTGGATGCGCGGGGCGAGCTGCTGGATCTGCTGCGGGGTGTCGAACATCACGCCGGCCGGCGCGGTGCTGAACAGATTGCTGGTCGGCTTGGCCGAGTGGCAGACGGCGCAGCGCTCCTGGATGACGTGATGGACCTTGTCGAAGCCTTCGGTCGAGCCCGCGGCGGCGGATGCCTGGGCCGGAGCGGCCTGAGCCTGCTGGGCGGCAGCGGCCTTGGCGGCTTCCTCTTCCTTGGCGCGCTCGGCCGGGGTCTTGCCGCCAACGGCGGTTTCCGGCAGCGGCTGGTACTCGATCTTCTGAGCTTGCGCGGTGGAGGAGGCGGCGTCGCTGGTCGGCCAGCTCGGGCCGGTGACGAAGGCCAGGGCGATCATGCCGACGGCGCCGGCGGGCAGGGCCCAGGCCATGCCGTTGCCATTGTGGCGGGTGTTGAAATAGTGACGCACGATCACCGCCAGCGCCGCGATGCAGGTCAGGATCAGCCAGTTGTAGTGGCTGCCGTAGGTGCTCGGGAAGTGGTTGCTGATCATGATGAACAGCACCGGCAGGGTGAAGTAGTTGTTGTGGCGCGAGCGCAGCAGGCCCTTGGCCGGCAGCACCGGATCGGGCTCGCGACCTTCCTCGATGGCCTTAACCAGCGCGCGCTGGGCCGGCATGATCACGCGGAACACGTTGCCCACCATGATGGTGCCGATGATGGCGCCCACGTGCAGGTAGGCACCGCGACCGCTGAACACCTGGCTCAGCAGGTAGGCGGCGAGGACCAGCAGGCCGAACAGGATGGCGCCGAGCAGGGCGGGCTTCTTGCCCAGCGGCGAGTCGCACAGGGTGCTGTAGATGAACCATCCGGCGATCAGCGAGCCGATGCCGATGGCCACGGCAGCGGCCGGGGCGAGGTCGCTGCCCGGTGCGATCAGGTACAGGGTCGGGTTCAGGTAGAACACGATGGTCAGCAGGCAGACGCCCGACATCCAGGTGGAGTAGGCCTCCCATTTGAACCAGTGCAGGTTGTCCGGCATTTTCGGCGGAGCGAGTTTGTACTTCTCCAGGTGGTAGATACCGCCACCATGGATCGCCCAGAGATCACCGGAGAGCCCTTCGCGCGGGTTGGCGCGATTGAGGTTGTTCTCCAGCCAGACGAAGTAGAACGAAGCGCCGATCCAGGCAATGCCCACAATCATGTGGACCCAGCGGACCAGCAGGTTCAGCCATTCGATGAGATGTGCTTCCACAGTTTTTACCTCTTGCCCGGGTGCCGCCGTCGCGGCAGGCGGGCCTCTCTTATTAGTTCGCTTGGGGGTCGAGGAGGAGCTGTTCGTCCTCGGTGAAGAAATGCTCGTCGCAGTTGTTGCCAGAACCGCTGCGATCGACCACCAGGAAGTCATCCCGCTTTTCGATCGTCAGCACCGGGTGGTGCCAGACGCCGCGGTGGTAATTGACGCCCTGCTTGCCGTTGGACAGGAAAGCGCGGACGAGGCCCGATACAGGTACATCGCCAAGGGGCGCGACCACGATCAGAAACGGGTTGCCGAGCAGCGGAATGAACGCCTGACTGCCCTGCGGATGACGCTCCAGCATGCGGATGCGCAAGGGCATCTCCAGTGATTCGGCGCTGAAGATGCTGATGATCGCCTTGTCATCGGGCTGCGCCGTTTCGACGGTGGCGAGCTTGTGATAACGGCGGGTGGAGCCGTTGTTGATCATGAAGAAATCACTGCCTTCGGTTTCGATGACATCACCGAATGGGGCGAAGGCTTCCTTGGTCAACGGCTCGATCTTCAGGGTACGCATGGCTGGTCTTCTTATATCGTTGTTCGCATGGGCCCCTTCCAGTGGGAAGGGGAGTGAAGGTCCGCTGGCTCAGAGCTGCTGCAGGCGGAACATCGCGATCTTGTTGATCTCCGCCAGGGCAGTCTGGAATTCCTGCTCCGGCGTGTTGTGGATGCGCTCTTCGAACGCGGCCAGGATCTGGTGGCGGTTGCTGCCCTTCACAGCCTTGATGAAGGGGAAGCCGAACTTGGCCTTGTAGGCGTCGTTGAGTTCGGTGAAGCGGGCGAACTCTTCGGCGGTGCAGTCCTGAATGCCGGCGCCGGCCTGTTCGGCGGTGCTGGAGGCGGTCAGCTCGCCGCGGACGGCGGCCTTGCCGGCGAGGTCCGGGTGCGCGTTGATCAGGGCCAACTGCGCGTCGTGGCTGGCGGACAGGAGGATGTCGGCCATGCGCTGCTGCAGCAGTTCGATGTCGTTCAGGCTGTCGTCGACGCCGAGGTCATAGGCCTTCTCGGCGACCCATGGGGAGTGCTCGTAGATGTCGGCGAAGGCGGCGACGAAGGCCGCGCGGTCGAGGCTGGCCGGGGTGAGGGTCTGGAAGCGGCTCATGCCGGGTTCTCCTGCGCTTTGAACGGGTGGTTCTCGTGCCAGTGTTTGGCGATGTCGACGCGGCGGGTGATCCACACCTTCTCGTGACCTTTAACGTACTGGATGAAGCGCTCCAGCGAGGCCATACGCGCCGGACGGCCCAGCAGGCGGCAGTGCATGCCGATGGAGAGCATCTTCGGCGCGCCCTCGGCACCTTCGGCGTAGAGCACGTCGAAGGCGTCCTTGAGGTATTCGAAGAAGTCGTCGCCCTTGTTGAAGCCCTGCACCTGGGTGAAGCGCATGTCGTTGGTGTCCAGGGTGTAGGGGATCACCAGGTGCGGCTTCTCGGCGGTACTCGCCGGGTCCCAGTAGGGCAGGTCGTCGTCGTAGGTGTCGGAATCGTAGAGGAAGTTGCCGTCCTCGCGGACGATGCGGCGGGTGTTCGGGCCCAGGCGGCCGGTGTACCAGCCTTGCGGGCGCTGACCGGTCAGCTCGGTGAGGATGCGCACGGCCTCGAACATGTGTTCGCGTTCCTGCGCCTCGTCCATGTACTGGTAGTCGATCCAGCGGTAGCCGTGGCTGCAGATCTCGTGGCCGTCGGCGACCATCTGGCGGATCGCTTCCGGGTGGCGCTGGGCGGCCATGGCCACGGCGAACACGGTCAGCGGCAGGTCGTACTTCCTGAACAGCTTGAGCAGGCGCCACACGCCGGCGCGGCTGCCGTACTCGTACAGCGATTCCATGCACATGTTGCGCTCGCCCTTGAGCGGCTGGGCGGCGACCATCTCGGAAAGGAAGGCTTCGGATTCGGCATCCCCGTGCAGGATGTTGCGCTCGCCGCCTTCCTCGTAGTTGAGGACGAAGGAGAGGGCGATGCGCGCATCGTTCGGCCAGTGCGGGTGGGGAATGTTGTTGCCGTAACCGATCAGGTCGCGTGGATAGTCAGCGCTCACTGCAGTGTTCCTTCTTGTGGTTGGCGGTCGGCGCCGGGTCGGTAGACCGTGCGCTGCCGTGATGTGTGCATTGTATACAAAATGTCAGGCGGTCTGTAAATACAATCCGCGCAACGGTCGTTTCAATCCCTTCGCCTCACGTGCGGTGGCTTTGAATGCACTGGATGCCGCGTAATGGCGCGGCATACGCCCGGTCGCTGGCTGGTTCTGCACGCTGGTACTGGTTCTGGAAAAGATGCTTTTTGCAGAGATGAAGCACTTTTTTGTATACAATTGATCATGTCGCTGGGTATATTCGGTCCGACCAAAAGCACCCGCGCGCTGTTCAATGGAGCAGTGCGCCGATATCGATCAACAAGACAGAGGAGGAAGGTGTCCGCCGGCGCCGCCGCCAGACACCGATAGCCCATGGGACGCTTGACCACTCACGTACTGGATTCCGCCCACGGCTGCCCGGGCCATGGCATCAAGATCGAACTGTTCCGTGTCGAGGGCCAGCAGCTCGAGCTGATCGCCACCCGCGTGACCAATGATGACGGCCGCTGCGACGAGCCGCTGCTGCAGGGCGAGGATTTCCGCGCCGGCGTCTACCAGCTGCTGTTCAATGCCGGCGACTACTACCGTGCCCGCGGCGTCGAATTGCCCCAGCCAGCCTTCCTCGACCAGGTCGTCCTGCGCTTCGGCATCGCCTCGGAAAGCGACCACTACCATGTGCCGCTGCTGATCTCCCCCTACAGCTATTCCACCTATCGCGGCAGCTAGTCCCCGCCCGTAGGTCTTCCCCCCGACTCTTCGTGGAGTCTTCCTCGGCCCGCCCACACTGCGGGCTTTTTTTTGCCCGTCATTCAGCAATTTGCATGCAATTTGTGGGCGCAAGCGTGGTAGTTGGACTAGAAGGAGAGGTACCGAATTAGTGAGAAGTCGCATGAGCAGAATCCTGATCGTCGATGAACAGCCGGTTACTCGCCATGCGCTGCGCCTGATGATGGAGGCGGACCGGCACGAGGTGGTCGGCGAGGCGGACAACGGCCCCGAGGCGTTGCACCAGGCGCGCCTGTGCAAGCCGGACCTGATGATCCTCGAACTGTCGATTCCACGGCTGGGCGGCCTGGAGGTGCTGCAGCGCCTGATCGCGCAGGAGTCGCCGGTCAAGGTGCTGGTGCTCACTTCGCAGGACTCCGAGTATTTCGCCGGCCGCTGCCTGACCGCAGGCGCTGCCGGCTTCGTCAGCAAGCAGGAAGACCCGCAGGCCGTGCGCGAAGCGGTGCGAGCCATCGCCCAGGGGCACAGCTACTTTCCCAGCCACGCCCTGGGTAGCGTGAATGCGGCGGAGGAAGCGGGGCATGGCGGCCTGCTCAAGGACCTCTCGGTGCGCGAGCTGAGCGTGCTGCGATTGCTGGCCCAGGGCCTGAGCAATATCGCCATCGCCGACCAGTTGGCCATCAGCGACAAGACCGTGAGCACCTACAAGGTGCGCCTGATGCAGAAGCTGCACGCGAAGTCGCTGGTGGAGCTGATTGATATCGGCCGGCGGCACGGGCTGGTGGATGGCGGCGGCACGATGGTGGAGACATCTCCAGCAGCAGAACTTGATATGGAGCAGCGGCGCGAGCTGGACCAACTGCGCCAAATGGTGGACGCATTGCCCTATCCCATGACGATTCGGGCACTCGATGGTCGTGTTCTGTTCTGCAACCAGACCGCTCAGCGCATTCTGGGCGTCCCTCTGGAGGAGGTGGTCGGGAAGTGGTTGGGGGAGCTTGGCATCTTTACCGAGACGCCCGAGGTTGATCTCATGCACGAGCGTCTGGTTTCTGCAATCGCCAATGGCGAGTCTCGCGATTCGGATGTCGAGGTGCGGACGATCAAGGGCCGAAAGGTCTTCCACCATTGGGTGCGCCCCTATCGCGATAGCAATGGCGCGCTGCTGGGCGCTGTCTGCGGCGCGATCAATATCACCGATCAGGATGACCTGGTCCGTGCCTTACGCAATGCCAACGCTCGTATCGAAACGATCAGTCGCGGCAAGACACAGTTCCTCGCGGGGATGGGCGGCGAGATGCAGGGCCCCCTGCAAAGTATTGTCGCCATGATTGACCTGGCACTGAATCAGGATGACCCCGGACGCCAGCGCGAACCGCTGTCGGTGGCCCGTTTGGTGGCCGGCAACCTGTTGCATGTTCTGGACGATCTGCAGTCGCTCAATCGTGCCAAGACTGGTCGCCTGCAGTTAACGATGGAAGAGATCGACCTGAAAACGCTGGTCAGCCGTCAGGTCGAATCGCTGCGAGAGTCTGCGGTGGCGAAGGGAATCGAACTGGAGACGAACTTCGACCTGGCACTACAGCCGCGCGTGTGGGGAGATCCGACGCGCCTGCGGCAGGTGCTGCAGAATTTATTGGCGAATGCCGTCAAATTCACTGAGCACGGTTCGATCATCGTGCGTCTTTTTGCCAGGGGGCAGGGCAAGGGGATGGTGCGGATTCAGGTGGATGTGATCGATACCGGGGTCGGAATCTCCGACGCTGAGCAGGCATATCTCTTTGAGCCCTTTGCCTACGATCTGGATGGCCAGCGCATCGGCAGGGGCGGATCGGGCCTCGGGCTGGCCCTGTGCAAAAGCCTGGTGACCCTGATGGGCGGTGATATATCCGTCAAGAGCCGCCTGGGCGTCGGTACCGAGATCAGTTTCAGCGTGATCGCCCCGGACGCCGCTCCCTGAGGCAACCGATGAGGGGGCACGGTTGCTGCATGCTGGCATGCTCGAGGAGACGCTTAGTCGAAGGCCCCGGCAGATGCCGGGGCCTTCGTTTCTGTCAGGCGCAGCGGCTACTCAGAGGAAGATGAACTTCGCCACGAAGATCGCACACAGCGCGTACAGGCTGATGGTCACGTCCTTGTGGCGGCCGGTGAAGACCTTCATCGCCACGTAGGTCACGAAGCCCAGCGCGATACCGTCGGCGACCGAGAAGGTCAGCGGCATCATGATCACGGTGACGATCGCCGGGATGGTCTCGGTGTGCTCGTTCCAGTCAATGTGGGCCATGCCGCCCATCATCAGCATCGCAACGTAGATCAGCGCGCCGGCGGTGGCGTAGGCGGGGATCATGCCGGCCAGCGGGGCGAAGAACATCGCCGCGACGAACAGCACGCCGACCACTACGGCGGTCAGGCCGGTACGGCCACCCGCAGCGACACCCGCAGCACTCTCGACGTAGCTGGTCACCGGCGGCACGCCGAGCACGGCGCCGAATGCGCTGGAGGTGCTGTCGGCCTTCATCGCTTTCGACAGGTTCTCGATGCGACCGTCCTCGCGTACCAGGTGCGCCCGTTGCGCGACGCCCATCAGGGTGCCGGCGGTGTCGAACATGTGCACGAAGAGGAAGGCCAGGATCACGCTGATCATGGTCACGTTGAACGCGCCGGAGATATCCATTGCCAGGAAGGTCGGCGCCAGGCTCGGCGGCATGGAGAACACGCCGCCGAACTTGACGATGCCCAGGGCGATGCCGGCCACGGTGACAGTGAGGATGCTGATCAGGATGCCGCCGAACACGCGGCGGTATTCCAGCACCGCGATCATCAGGAAGCAGATGGCGGCGAGCAGCGGGCCGGGGCTGGTCAGGTCACCCAGGTGAACCAGGGTGGCGGGGCTGGCAACCACGATGCCGGCAGTCTTCAGGCCGATCAGCCCAAGGAACAGGCCGACACCGGCGCCCATGGCGAAGCGCAGGCTGACCGGGATGCTGTTGAGCAGCCATTCGCGAATGCGCGAGAAGGTCAGGATCATGAACATGATGCCGGAGATGAACACCGCACCCAGTGCGATCTCCCAGCTGTAGTTCATGGTCTTGACCACGGTGTAGGTGAAGAAGGCGTTGAGGCCCATGCCCGGCGCCAGGCCGACCGGCCAGTTGGCGTACAGTCCCATGAGGAAGCAGCCCAGCGCGGCAGCCAGGCAGGTAGCCACGAAGGCGGCGCCGTGGTCGATGCCGGCGTCGGCCATGATGTTGGGGTTGACGAAGATGATGTACGCCATGGTGATGAAGGTCGTGAGACCCGCGGCGAGTTCGGTCTTCACGGTGGTGCCATGCTGGCTCAGCTTGAACAGGCGTTCGAGCAGGCCGGTGGCGGGGGGACTGGATGCAAAGGCTTGTTGTTCTTGTTTGGTGCTTTCCACAGCGGTACTCCTCAACGCTCTTGTTGTTGGTCCCTTGCCGTCGGCTGGTTCACCTGCGTCCCTTGCGCTAACGGAAAGAGTTGTGAGGGTGTGAATGTTGACCTTTGGGTCAGGAAGTCACGCCGCGATTATGCAGTTGTGTACAAAAAGTTCAAATAATGTTTAGTGTCCTGGCGAAAGATTTTTACAAGCAAAGCGTCGGAATGGTCGCACGCTGACCTTCGCCAAGCTCCTGCGCCGCGCGGCCTTGGGGTTGACGGCGAGTCGCTCATGACGGCTGCACGATAGTGGCCACTTTGTGTACACTGTGCGCCATGCCTGGCCCGCGGCCAGCTTCACTCCCGCCCCACGGATTTCGCGCCGGATCGTACCGGCTGAGCAGGGTTCGACTCCGATGACCGACCAGTTGCAACAGATCAGGAAGCAGCCGCGCAATGGCAAGGCGCGCAGCGGCACTCAGGACGAGATCGTCTACGCGCATATCTTCGATGCCATCCTCGAGCAGCGCCTGGCTCCCGGCACCAAGCTGAGCGAAGAAGCCCTGGGCGAAATCTTCGGCGTCAGCCGCACCATCATCCGTCGCGCCCTGTCGCGCCTGGCCCACGAGCAGGTCGTGCTGCTGCGCCCGAACCGTGGCGCCGTGGTGGCCAGCCCGAGCATCGACGAAGCCCGGCAAATTCTCTTCGCCCGCCGCACCGTCGAGCGCGCGATCACCGAGCTGGCCGTGGACAACGCCAGCGGCGAAACCCTGGCCGAGCTGCGCGACATGGTGAAGCAGGAGCAATCCAGCTTTGCCCGTGGCGACCGTGGCGCGGGCATCCGCCTTTCCGGCGAATTCCACCTCAAGCTGGCCGAGATGGCGAAGAACGCCCCGCTGGTGGTGTTCCAGCGCAGCCTGGTGTCGCAGACCTCGCTGATCATCGCCCAGTACGAAAGTGGCGGCCGCTCGCACTGCTCGTTCGACGAGCACAACGAGATCCTCGACGCCATCGAGAAGGGCGACAAGGAAAAGGCCGTGACCCTGATGATGCACCACATGGCGCACATCGACGACAAGCTGAACCTGGACGTGGACGGCGCCTCCGGCGATCTGCACGCAGTGTTCTCGCATTTGCTGGCCGGCAAGAAGAAGCCCCGCCGCAGCAAGGCGGACGCTGACTCGGCGGCCTGATCGCCGAGCCAGAAAAAAGCCCCGCAGATGCGGGGCTTTTTCGTTTCTGCACGGGGCGCTTTTCGTATTCGTTCTGGCGCGAAGCGCTTTTCGTAGGAGCGAGCTTGCTCGCGAACCTGCCTTGCGCCGGAGAGTGAAGCGAGCAAGCTCGCTCCTACAGGGATTGGGCGCTTTCCTCGGCCTGCTGCCATCCGCCACCCAGGGACTTGTAAAGCAGCACCAGCGTGGTTGCCACGGCTTCGCGGCCGCGCACCTGCTGCTCCTCGGTGGCCAGCAGTTCGCGCTGGGCGCTGAGCACGTTGAGGAAGTCCACCGCGCCGGCCTTGTATTGCTCGCGGGCGTTGGCCAGGGCGGTGCGGCCGTGTTCGGCAGCGCTGTCCAGGCTGGCCAGGCGGCGCTGGTCGGCGGCGTAGTCGGTGAGCGCGTCGTCCACTTCGCGCCAGGCGTTGAGCACCGTGCGGCGGTAGGCGATGGCCGATTCCTGCTGCTGCGCTTCGCGCAGGGCGAGCATGCCCTTCAGCCGGCCGCCTTCGAATATCGGCAGCGACAGGCTCGGGCCAATGCCGAAGGTGCGGCTGTTCCAGTCGCCGAAGTTCGACAGCTGCAACGCCTGGAAACCGAAGCTGCCATTGAGGCTGATGCGCGGGTAGAAGTCCGCCTTGGCCACGCCGATGCTGGCGGTGGCGGCGTGCAGGGTAGCCTCGGCACGGCGGATATCCGGGCGGCGCTGGGCCAGTTCCGAGGGCAGGCCGACTGGCACGCCGCGCGGCGGCTGCGGCAGCGGCTTGGTTTGGGCGAGCTCAGCTTGCAGCGCGCCGGGCGCTTCGCCGAGCAGGTAGCCCAGGGCGTTGATCAGTCGCGCCTGGCGCTTCTGGCTGTCGGGCAGGCGTGCCTCGATGCTGGCCACCTGGGTCAGTGCTTCGGCCACGTCCAGCTCGGTGGCGACGCCGTCTGCGCGGCGCAGGCGGGTCAGCTCCAGGCTGCGCTGGGCGATATCGAGATTGCTGCGGGTGATCGCTTCCAGGTCCTGTTCGGCGCGCAGTTGCAGGTAGTTGCGCGCGGTTTCGGCGAGCACCGAGACCAGTACGTCGCGGCGGCTTTCCTCCGTCGCCTGCACGTTGGCGTCGGCGGCCTCCAGCTCGCGGCGCACACGGCCCCAGAAGTCCAGCTCCCAGGACAGATCGAAGCCGCCATCGAGCTGGTTGAAGTTGTCCTTCCCCGCCTTGCCGGACGGATCGCTCAGGCCGACTTCGCTGTTGCGCTTGCGCTGGTAGCCCAGGTCCGCGCCGACGTTGGGCACGGCATCGCCGCCCAGTGCCTGGCGGATCGCCCGGCTCTGCTGCAGGCGCGCATCGGCCTCGCGCAGGTCGAGGTTGGCATCCGCCACTCGGCGTTGCAGGTCGTTGAGCTGCGGGTCGCCCAGCAGCGTCCACCACTGCGCTTCCAGCGGTGCATTGAGTGCCTGGCTCGGTGCATCACCACGCCGCGCAGACCAGTTCACTGCGTCGGCATCGTCCGGGCGCTGGAAGTCCGGGCCGACGCTGCAGGCGCCGAGTGCGAGCAGAGCCAGAAAGAGAGGCGTGCGTGCGGCGATCATTGCACGGCCACCTTCTGCTCACCGTCGGCGTGCTTGCCGGTGTCGATCCGCGCGATGACCGACATACCCACGCGCAGCTTGTCGCGCAGCGGCTGGTCGGCGTCGAGGACGATCTTCACCGGGATGCGCTGGACGATCTTGGTGAAGTTGCCGGTGGCGTTGTCCGGCGCGATCGGCGCAAAGCTCAGGCCGGTGGCCGGGGCGATGCTGTCGACGTGGCCGCGCAGTTTCTTGCCGGGGAAGGTGTCGATGCTGATCTCGACCATCTGGCCGGGCTGCACGTCGGTGAGCTGGGTTTCCTGAAAGTTGCCGACCACATAGGCGTCCTGCAGCGGCACCACGGCCAGCAATGCATTACCCGGTGTGGTGTAGGCGCCCACGCGCACGGCGCGGCGGCCGACCATGCCGTCGAAGGGCGCACGGATTTCCGTATACGACAGGTTCAGTTGCGCCTGCTGCAACTGCGCCTGTCCACGTTTCAGCGCGCCGAGGGCTTCGGCCTGCTGGGCCAGCAGCACGTCGAGCTGCTTGCGGGCGGCGAGGGCGGCGGCCTTGTTCTTGTCGAGCACGGCTTTTGTCGAGTCGACGTGCGAGCGCGCCTGCTGGGCGTTCTGCAAGGTGCCGGCGCCTTGGCTGGCGAGGTGCTGGTAGCGGTTGAGTTCCTGCAAGGCGAAGGTCAGCGCGGCCTGGTCGGCTTGTACCTGGGCGGCGGTCTGGGCGATCACTGCCTGCTGGCGTTCCAGGTCGGCAGCGACGTGGTGGTGACGCGCCTCGGCGGCCAGCACGTCGGCTTCGGCAGCGGCCAGCGCAGCGCGGTAATCGCGGGCGTCGATGCGCGCCAGGACCTGCCCCGCCTTCACCGACTGGTTGTCGTCCACCAGCACTTCCTCGATGAATCCGGCGACCTTCGGCGCCACCAGGGTGAAGTCCGCATGGACGTAGGCGTCGTCCGTGCTCTGCTCACGGCTCGGGCCGAGCAGGCGCAGGAGCAGGTAGACGACAAGGGCGAGGAGCAGCACGGCAACCAGGGCCAGACTGCCGCGACGGGAGCTTAGTTTCGACATGGGCAGACCTATCAATGAGTGGGGACGACGGAGCGCGGCGGGTAGACCCGCAGCGGCATCAGGGGAATCAGGACGAGCAGGGCGGCGGCCAGCCAGGACATCGCCAGCAGGGTGTCGGACGCGGCGAGCACGCCGGCCTGGCCGCGCACCTGCCCGGCCAGCCGGCCAACGTTCTCGGCGCCGCCCAGTTGTTCAAGGCGCAGGCCGAGGGCTTGCGAGGCGTTGCCCAGGTGGTCGACCAGGCGGTTGGAGTGGTAGTGCTCGCGCCAGGTCATGAGGAACGAGACGATGGCGCTGCCCAGCACTGCGGAGAAGCCGCGCACGCTGTTGAACCAGGCCGAGGCGAATGGCCCTTCGATGGGCGCAACCACGCTGGTGGCGGACATCAGCAGCGGCACGATGGCCATCGGCTGGCCGATGATCTGCAGCGCCAGCACGGCGTAGAAGTTCTCCCGCGTCCACTCGCTGGTCAGCTGGCTCATGCCGAAGGCCGAGAGCCCGCACAGGCTGATGCCGATGGCCAGCACCCAGCGGCAATCCACGCGTGGGATATTGCACAGCGCGGCCACCAGCGGCAGCGAGATCAGTTGCGGCAGCGCCACCAGCAGCGCCATTGGCGCCGATTGCAGCGGGCGATAACCGTGGGCCGAGGCCAGGTACGACGCCGGCACGCCGGAGCAGGCTCCGAGCACCACCAGCACGCCGGCGAGGGTGATCAGCGAGTGGGTGAAGTTGCGCCGCTTGAGGATGTCCAGGCGGAAGAACGGCAGCGGGTGTGTCCACTCGTTGACGAAGAACGCCACCAGCAGCCCGGCGCCGCCGATCACCAGCAGGGTGATCAGGTCCGACTCGAACCAGTCCAGGCGCTCGCCCTGCAACAGGCCAATCACCAGCATGAGGATGCCTGGCAGGCCAAGTGAAAGGCCCACGTAGTCGAACTGACGCAAGCGTTCCAGGCGCAGCGGGTCCTGCGGGATGCCCCAGGCGACGGCAGCGAGCGCCACGGCGCAGAGCGGAATGACCTGCCAGAACACCCAGTGCCAGCCGACGAATTCGGTCCATAGCGCCGCCAGGGGCATGCCCAGGTTGGGCGCGAAGGTGGCGGTCAGCGCATAGGCGCCCAGGCCGTAGAGCTTGATGCCCGGCGGCAGGAAGCGCAGCGCCACGGTCATCAGCATCGGCGGCATGCAGCCGCCGGCGAAGCCTTGCAGCAGGCGCAGCAGGTAGAGCGTCTCGACGTTCGGCGCAAAGGGGCAGAGCAGTGCCAGCAGGGCAAAGGCGGCGATGGCGCCGAGGGTGAAGCGGCGCAGCGAGACGGTGACCGAGAACCAGGGCGCAAAGGCCATGGCGGCGACCTGCGCCGCCGAATACAGGGCGAGCAGCCAGGTGCCTTCGTCATGGCCGATGGACAGTGCGCCGCGCACGTCGGTCATGGCGAGGTCCGTGACCTTCTCGTTGAGCCCGGCGCTGAGGGAAGCGATCAGCACGCCGAGCATGCCGACCACGATGCGCAGGCCGAACGGCTGGGCAGCAGCTGGCGTGGCGGGCTTGGCCGGTTGCGGAGTGGCGGCGGAAATCGGGGCGAGCGCGGTCATGGCCGGCCGCCACGGGGGTGGCCGATGCCGCCGCCGGTAGGCGGTACGGTGCAAGGCATAGGAATCAACTCGGGTATTTGCGACCGAGTCTAGGGAAGGTCGATAGCTGTGGAAATTGAAATGATTGCAGCTAATCAGTGCGTTTGACGCACTGGTCTCACGATCAGCTCAGCAGGCCGGAGCTCTCGCGCAATTCGATGCACACACGCTTCACCGTCTGTCGCAGCCAGCTGTGCGCCGGGTCGTTGTCGAAGCGCGGGTGCCAGGCCTGGAGGATCACCACGGATTTCAGCGGCAGCGGGATGTCGAACTGGCGCAGGGCGAAGCCCAGGCGGTCCAGGCGCCACAGCGAATGCTCGGCGATGGGCAGTACCAGGTCGGATTCCAGCAGGGCGAAGATCGAGGAGTGGAAGGTCGGCGCGGTCAGGCGGATCTCGCGGCGCAGGCCGAGGTTCGCCAGTTCCTCGTCGATTGGCCCGATGGCTCGGCCGCGGCGGGACACGCTGATCTGCGGGAAGGAAGCGAAGCGCTCCGGGGTGATCTCGTCGTCGAAGATCGGGTGGTCGCGCCGCGCCAGGCCGACGAAGTTGGTGGTGAACAGCGTCTGCGTGCGGATTTCCGGCTCCAGCGTCGAGGTGGCGCCGATATAGAGGTCGATGCGGTTCTGCCGCAGTGCTTCATCATCGAAGTCCGCTTCCGGGGCAATGCGCAGGCTGCAGCGAGGCGCTTCTTCCTTCATCACCGCCAGCATGCGCGAGGCAAAGCCGCCCACCAGCACGTTGTTGGAGCGCAGCACGAAGCAGCGCTCAAGCTGGTCCATGCGCAGGTTTTCCTTGGCGTTGAACAGGCGCATGGCGTGTTCCACCAGGTCGCTGACTTCCTCGCGCAACTGCAGTGCGCGAGGCGTCGGCACCAGGTTGCGCCCGGCACGAACCATGATCGGGTCGCCCACCGCCTCGCGGATGCGCGACAGGGTGCGGCTCATCGCCGGCGGGCTGAGGTGCATGCGCCGCGCGGCGCCGACCACGCTGCCTTCTTCGAGCAGGATGTTGAGGGCGACCAGCAGGTTGAGATCGGGCAGGGCCATGGTGACTCCGAAGGATTGGCGCGTTGCCATTCATGTTCCATTGCGACGGGCTCGATGGGCAAGCGTGCGTTTGACGCAATGGTTCATTACGTTTTGCGTGCCTTTACGGTGCGCGCCCTGGCCCGAAGAATGGCGGCGGATTTCGTTTCATGAAGGAGAAAGGCATGTTCAAGCGGATTCTTCTGGCCATCGACGGCGCGGCGCAGTCGCCGCGAATCATTGCCAGCGCCGCCGAGCTGGCGCGGTGCAGTGATGCGGTGGTGCATGTGGTATGCGCCGTGGACCGCGCTTTCGCGATGCCGCGCCAGGATGCGCTGGAGTACCCGCCGGCGGAGCAGGAGCAGCACGAGGCCCAGGCGCTGGTGGATGACGCCGTGGTGCAGTTGCAGCTGTGTGTGGCGACGGGAGCGGTGGTGGCCGGAGATCCGGCGCGCGCGATCCTGCGCGAGGCGGAGCGGCTGGAGTGCGACCTGATTGTGATCGGCCATCGACATTTGGGGCGCATCGAGCGCTTGCTCGATCCATCGGTGGGGCAGCGGGTGATCGAGCGGGCGCCGTGTCCGGTGCTGGTCGAGGTGCGGGAGTAGCGTGCCTGTTGGCTCTGTGCCGTGCGGTTCGCGAGCTCGCTCCTACGAAGAGCGCATCAGTACGAACCTGTAGGAGCGAGCTTGCTCGCGAACCCGCCCAACGCAGCGCTCGACAGGCCAATCGCGGACAGAGTCCGCTCCTGCGCTGGCCGGGGAGTGCGGCACCCCTGTGGGAGAGGGGCGTGCGAAACAGAAAGAAAAGCGGCCCCGGCGCCGGGTTGGTCCTGAGCGAGGACCCGGCGCCGAAGCCGTAAGGGGTCAACCGCGGCGATGCACGTTGCGGCCGTGCGCGAAGGTTTCCTTCACGGTACGGTCGTCGCCGAGGATGACCAGTGCGAAGAGTTTCTCCTCCAGGGTTTTTGCCTGCTGCAGGCGGTAGTCCAGCAGCGGGGTGGCCTTGTAGTCGAGGACCACGAAGTCGGCCTCGTTGCCCTGGGCGAAGCTGCCGACCTTGTCTTCCAGTTCCAGCGCGCGGGCGCCGCCGAGGGTGGCCAGGTACAGCGACTTGAACGGGTCGAGCTTGATGCCCTGCAGCTGCATGACCTTGTAGGCTTCGTTCAGCGATTGCAGCTGGGAGAAGCTGGTGCCGGCGCCGACGTCGGTGCCCAGGCCGACTTTCACCTTGTACTTCTCCAGCTTCGCCAGGTCGAACAGGCCGCTGCCGAGGAACAGGTTGGAGGTTGGGCAGAAGGCCACGGCCGAGCCGGTTTCCGACAGGCGCTGACACTCGCCGTCGCACAGGTGCACACCGTGGGCGAACACCGAGCGCGGGCCGAGCAGGCCGTGGTGGTCGTAGACGTCCAGGTAGCCCTTGCGCTCCGGGAACAGCTCCTTGACCCACTCGATTTCCTTGAGGTTTTCCGACAGGTGCGTGTGCATGTACACGCCTGGGAATTCCTTGAGCAGGCGGCCGGCGGCGTCGAGCTGTTCCGGGGTGCTGGTGGGGGCGAAGCGCGGGGTCACGGCGTAGAGCAGGCGGCCCTTGCCGTGCCAGCGCTCGATCAGGGCCTTGCTGTCGGTGTAGCTGCTTTCGGCGGTATCGGTCAGGTAGTCCGGGGCGTTGCGGTCCATCATCACCTTGCCGGCGATCAGACGCAGGTCGAGCTTTTCCGCAGCGCCGAACAGCGCGTCCACCGACTGCGGGTGCACGGTGCCGAACACCAGCGCGGTAGTGGTGCCGGCGCGCAGCAGTTCCTTGAGGAAGATACCGGCCACATCGGCGGCGTGGGCCGGGTCGGCGAACTGCTTCTCGGTGGGGAAGGTGTAGGTGTTCAGCCAGTCCAGCAGCTGCTCGCCGTAGGAGGCGATCATGCCGGTCTGCGGGTAGTGGATGTGGGTGTCGATGAAGCCGGGGGTGATCAGCGCATCGCGGTACTCGACCACTTCCACGCCGCCCAGTTGCGGCAGTAGTTCGGCGGCGTGGCCGAGGCGGGCGACCTTGCCGTCTTCCACCAGCAGGATGCCGTCCTCGAAATACTGGTAGGACTCCTCCACGCCGACTTCGGCCGGGTCGGCGACGCTGTGCAGGATGCTGGCGCGGTAGGCTTTGGCTTGAGTGCTCATCAATCTCTCGCAAATCGGAATTAACGCGTCGTCGGACGCTATTCGATGGGTATCGCTGGCGCTCGCGGAGCGCCGCCCGACCCATCCCACGAAAATCTGTTTGGCGCTCCGTAGGATGGGTAGAGCGAAGCGCTACCCATCCTACGTGGCCGGCAATCGGGCTATCAGGCGCCGCTTTCGGCGGTGCGCGCGCGGCGGCTGTTGGGTAACAGTTTGGCCACGGTGTTCTCGCCCTTGCCGGTCTCCTGACCGAAGGTGGCGTTGTAGGTGGCGATGACTTCGCCGGCAATGGACACGGCGATCTCCACCGGCAGCTTGCCCTTCACTTCGCTGATGCCCATGGGGCAGCGCATGCGCTGCACGGTGTCGGCGGCGAAACCGCGGTCGCGCAAGCGGTGTTCGAACTTGGCGCGCTTGGTGTCCGAGCCGATCAGGCCGAAGTAGGTGAAGTCGTTGCGCTCGAGGATCTTCGCGGTCAGCTCCAGGTCCAGGGCGTGGTTGTGGGTCATGACGATGAAGTAGCTGCCGGCGGGCATTTCGTCGATCTCGTCGATCACATCCTCGTTGATCACTCGGGTCACACCCTCGGGGATATGGCCGGGGAATTCGACCTCACGCGAGTCGATCCAGCGCACCTTGCACGGCAGGCTGGCAAGCAGTGGTACCAGGGCGCGGCCGACATGGCCGGCGCCGAACACGGCGATGTGCGCCTGGGGTTGGCCCATGGGTTCGAACAGCAGCACGGTGGCGCCGCCGCAGCACTGGCCGAGGCTGGCGCCGAGGCTGAAGCGCTCCAGCTTCGGCTCGCGCTCACGGGCCAGCAGCATCTCGCGGGCGATGGCCATGGCCTTGAATTCGAGGTGGCCGCCGCCGATGGTGTCGTAGATCTTGTCGGCGCTGACGACCATCTTCGAGCCGGCGTTGCGCGGAGTCGAGCCGCGTTCTTCGATGATGGTCACCAGCACGCTGGCTTCGGCGCGCTGTTGCAGGTCGGCGAGGGCACTGATCCAGTTCATCGTATCGAACCTCGGAGGTGGCTTTTCTGTAGGAGCGAGCTTGCTCGCGAACGGGTTTCCCGGCAGCTCTGTGGCTGGGCGGTTCGCGAGCAAGCTCGCTCCTACAATTCGGAGTCAGGGTGGGGCGCCGCTGGCAGGGCGGAGGACGGAAGTGGGGACGTCTCTCCCTGCCAGCGGTGCCCCATGGTCACATCACGCCGGCTCGACCTGAGCCGGTGCTTTCTCGGCCTGCGCCAGCTTCAGCTTGCGCATCTGCTCCACGCCCCAGAGCACGCGCTCGGGGGTGGCAGGGGCGTCGATCTGCGGCTGGGCGCGGTAGTCCGCCAGGCTCGCCACGGCGTCCTTGATCGCGCAGAACACCGAGATGCCCAGCATGAACGGCGGCTCGCCGACGGCCTTGGAGTGGAACACCGTCTGCTCCGGGTTCTTGCGGTTTTCTACCAGCTTCACCCGCAGGTCGATGGGCATGTCGGCGATGGCCGGGATCTTGTAGCTCGCCGGGCCGTTGGTCATCAGTTTGCCCTTGGCGTTCCAGACCAGCTCTTCCATGGTCAGCCAGCCCATGCCCTGGACGAAGCCGCCTTCCACCTGGCCGATGTCGATGGCCGGGTTCAGCGAGGCGCCGACGTCGTGGAGGATGTCGCTGCGCAGCATCTTGTACTCACCGGTGAGGGTGTCGACGATCACTTCCGAGCAGGACACGCCATAGGCGAAGTAGTAGAACGGCCGGCCGCGCGCCTGGCTGCGGTCGTAGTAGATCTTCGGCGTGCGGTAGAAGCCGGTGGAGGAGAGCGATACCTGGCCGAAGTAGGCCTGCTGTACCAACTCCTCGAAGGGCAGGATCAGGTCGCGCACGCGCACCTGGTTATTGCGGAACTCGACGTCATCCTCGGTCACCTTCCAGTGCTTGGCGGCGAACTCCACCAGGCGCTGCTTGAGGATTTCGGCGGCGTTCTGCGCGGCCTTGCCGTTCAGGTCGGCACCGGAGGACGCGGCGGTCGGCGAGGTGTTGGGGACCTTGTCGGTGTTGGTCGCGGTGATCTGCACGCGGTCGATATCGACCTGGAAGACCTCGGCGACCACCTGGGCGACCTTGGTGTTCAGGCCCTGGCCCATCTCGGTGCCGCCGTGGTTCAGGTGGATGCTGCCATCGGTGTAGATGTGGATCAGCGCGCCCGCCTGGTTGAGGAAGGTGGCGGTGAAGCTGATGCCGAATTTCACCGGAGTCAGCGACAGGCCTTTCTTCAGCACCGGGCTGCTGGCGTTGAAGGCGCGGATTTCGGCGCGGCGCTTGGCGTACTCGGCGCTGGCTTCCAGTTCCTCGGTCATTTCCTCCAACAGGTTGTGTTCGACCTGCTGGTAGTAGTGGGTGACGTTGCGCTCGTCCTTGCCGTAGTAGTTGCGCTTGCGCACTTCCAGCGGGTCCTTGCCCAGATGGCGCGCGACGGCGTCCATGATCTCCTCGATGGCGACCATGCCCTGCGGGCCGCCGAAGCCGCGGTAGGCGGTGTTCGACGCGGTGTTGGTCTTGCAGCGGTGACCGTTCACCGTGGCGTTGCCGAGGAAGTAGGCGTTGTCCGAGTGGAACATCGCGCGGTCGACGATGGAGCCGGAGAGGTCCGGCGAGTAGCCGCAGTTGCCGGCCAGCTCGATGTTGATGCCGTGCAGCAGGCCGTCATCCTCGAAGCCCACGTCGTACTCGACGTAGAAGGGGTGGCGCTTGCCGGTCATCTGCATGTCTTCGACGCGCGGCAGGCGCATCTTCGTCGGGCGGCCGGTGAGGCGCGCGATCACGGCGCAGAGGCAGGCCGGTGCAGCGGCCTGGGTTTCCTTGCCACCGAAGCCGCCGCCCATGCGGCGCATGTCGATGACCACCTTGTTGAAGGAGATGCCCAGCACTTCGGCCACCAGCTTCTGCACTTCGGTGGGGTTCTGCGTGGAGGTGTAGACGATCACGCCGCCGTCTTCGGTGGGCATCACCGAGGAAATCTGCGTCTCCAGGTAGAAGTGCTCCTGGCCGCCGATGTGCAGGGTGCCCTGGATGCGGTTCGGTGCGGTGGCCAGCTTGGCCTCGGAATCGCCGATCTTGTGCTGGTGGCTGTCGAGCACGAAGTGCTTCTTGCGCAGCGCCTCGACCACGTCGAGCACCGGTTCCAGGTCCTCGTACTCGATGATCGCGGCCATGGCTGCCTTGCGCGCGGTTTCCAGGCTGTCGGCGGCGACGGCGATGACCATCTGGCCGACGTACTCGACCTTGCCGTCCGCCAGCAGCGGGTCGCCGGCGACCACCGGGCCGATGTCCAGCTGGCCGGGCACGTCATCCTTGGTGATGGCGATGGCGACGCCGGGGAACTGGTAGCAGGGGCTGACGTCCAGCCTGGTGATGCGCGCATGGGCGCGGTCGCTCATGCGAGCGTAGACGTGCAGCTGGTTGGGGAATTCCAGGCGGTCGTCGATGTATTGCGCTTCGCCGCTGACGTGTTTGGGCGCGCTCTCGTGCTTGACGCTGCGGCCGACGCCGGTGGTCAGGTCGGCGCGGAACAGCGCAGTGAGTTCTTCCTGGCTCTTCTGGGGCTTATGCATAGTGGGTCACCCGGGTCACGGCCTGAGGGGCTTCCAGTTCCAGGAAGCACTTGCGCAGCAGGTTCTGCGCGGTGAGCAGGCGGTATTCCTTGCTCGCACGGAAGTCGGTGAGCGGCGCGAAGTCCTCGCTCAGGGCTTGTGCGGCGCGTTCGAAGGTGGCGCTGTTGAAGGTCTGGCCTAGCAGCGCGGCCTCGCAGGCCTTGGCGCGCTTCGGAATCGCCGCCATGCCGCCGAAGCCGGTGCGCACCGCGGTGATCTTGCAGTTCTCGACGGTGACGCTGAAGGCGGCGCACACGGCGGAAATATCGTCGTCCAGGCGCTTGGAGACCTTGTAGGCGCGGAACGCCTGGCTGGCCTGCGGACGGGGGATGATCACCTGCTCGATGAACTCGCCTTCCTGGCGCGCGGTGACCTTGTAGTCGATGAAGTATTCGTCGATCGGCAGTTCGCGGCGTTCGGCGCCCTTGCGCAGCACCAGGCGCGCGCCGAGGGCGATCAGCAGCGGCGGCGAGTCGCCGATGGGCGAGGCGTTGCCGATGTTGCCGCCCAGGGTGCCCTGGTTGCGGATCTGCAGCGAGGCGAAGCGGTGCAGCAACTCGCCGAAGTCCGGGTAGTCGCGGGAAAGCGCTTCATAGCAGTCGGTCAGCGGAGTCGCCGCGCCGATCTCGATGCGGTCGTCGAAAACCTCGACGCGCTTCATTTCCTCGACATGGCCGACATAGATCATCACCGGCAGTTCGCGGTGGAACTGGGTGACTTCCAGGGCCAGGTCGGTGCCGCCGGCCAGCAGGCGTGCTTGCGGGTTGGCGGTGTAGATGTCGGCCAGGTCGGCGATGGTCAGCGGCAGCAGGCAGCGCTTGTCGCCGCTGTTGAGCTCGGCGGTTTCGTTGGGCGCGATGGCTTTGAGCTGGGCGATGATTTCCGGCTGGGCGACGTCGAACTGGTCGGGCTGCTTCTGGCAGCAGGACTGCTCGGCGGCGTCGAGGATCGGGCGGTAGCCGGTGCAGCGGCACAGGTTGCCGGCCAGCGCTTCATGGGCTTCGGCCTTGCGCTCGTCGGCGGTTTCGCCCGCGGTGTTCTTCTGCAGGGCGAACAGCGACATGACGAAGCCGGGGGTGCAGAAGCCGCACTGCGAGCCGTGGCAGTCGACCATGGCCTGCTGTACGCCGTGCAGTTCGCCGCGGTGCTTGAGGTCGTCGACGCTGATCAGCTGCTTGCCGTGCAGCGAGGAAACGAAGGTGAGACAGGAGTTGAGGGTGCGGTAGCGGATGCGCTCGGCACCTTCTTCACCGACCAGCTCGCCGACCACCACGGTGCAGGCGCCGCAGTCACCGGAGGCGCAGCCCTCCTTGGTGCCGGTCTTGCCCAGGGTCTGGCGCAGGTAGTTGAGCACGGTGAGATTGGGATCGAGGCGGTCTTCGACGCGCAGCTCGCGATTGAGCAGGAACCTGATCAAGGCTTGCCTCCAGGCTGATTCTTGTTTTTGGTAGGGCTCTGGATGGCGAATTTATGGAAAGCTGACTTTTGAGTCAATAAAATTTCTGTCCGAATAGTCAGAAAGTTTTTCCGGGATGATGAATGGTGATGGGGGAGCCGCTTTTCGTAGGAGCGAGCTTGCTCGCGAACCGCCGCAATGACCGGTCTGCACCGTGTCAGGCCGGTAGGATGGGTGGAGCCTAAGCGATACCCATGCTGTCTTCGCACGGTAATTATGGGTATCGCTGCGCTCCACGCCATCCTACGAGGAGCGGCCCGATGCAGGGCGGCAGAAAGAAAAAAGGCGGCAAGCCGGGGTAGGGCTTGCCGCCAAGGCGTGGAACTCGTCGATCAGGCTTGCTGGGTAGCGCTCAGCTGGTATTCCTCACCGGCGTAATAGGCGCGCACCCGGCGGTCCATCACCGCGCGCCAGAGCGGCGGGAACAGCGCCAGGACGATCATCCCGGCATAGCCATTGGGCAGTTGCGGACTTTCGTCGAAGTGCCGCAGCACCTGGTAACGGCGCTTGGCGTTGGCGTGGTGGTCGGAGTGGCGCTGCAGGTGGAAGAGGAACAGGTTGGTCAGCAGGAAGTTGCTGTTCCAGGAGTGCTCGTGGGTGGTCCGCTCGTAGCGCCCGGTTTCGAGGCGGCGCCGGTGCAGCCCGTAGTGCTCGACGTAGTTGACGATCTCCAGCAGGGTGAAGGCCATGACCGATTGGCCAATGAAGTAGACCGCGCCGATCCAGCCGAAGGCGGCGCTGAAACCGACCAGGAACAGCGCGCTGATGACGTACCACCAGATCAGCTCGTTGCGCCAGTGCAGCGCCGGCAGGCCCTTGCGCTTGAGGCGCTCCGTCTCGAGCTTCCAGGCATTCAGGAAGTTGTGCTTGTAGGCGTGGGGCAGGAAGGCGTAGAGGCTCTGGCCGTAGCGCGAGGACGAGGCGTCCTCCGGTGTCGAGACGTGCACATGGTGCCCGCGCACATGCTCGACCTTGAAGCCCGCGTAGCACACCGCCGCCAACAGCAGGCCGCCGGCGTTCTGTTCCAGCTCCGGGTCCTTGTGGATCAGTTCGTGGGAGACGGTGATGCCGATGGCGCCCATCACCGTGCCCACCGAGAGAATCCAGCCCAGTTGCCCGACCCAGTTCCAGGCGTCATAAGTGGCCAGCACCCAGCCGCCGTACACCAGCATGCCCAGCAGCAGCGGCACCGTCAGCAGGCTGAGGAAGCGGTAATAGCCCTCGCGCTCCATGGGCGGGACTTCCTCGATCTCATCCGGGTTGGCCGGGTCGCGGCCAACCACGAAGTCCAGCAGCGGGATCACCCCGAACACCACGGTGATCACCAGCCAGGCCCAGGCATTGGGATAGTTGCTGCCGTAGGACCACCAGTAGCTCACCGGAATACCGAAGACCGGCACCAGCCAGATCCAGTAACCGGCTTTCTTGAGACGCAACATCCAGGCAGGGGAAAGGAAAAAAGCGAACATGGACGACTCCCGATACGTCTCTTGTGTAGGATTGTCGGACAATCCTGCGCCTGTTCCTGTCACTGGACGCACCAACCTTTGTTCTGTCGTCCACCCGGCACGGGAGATGGTGCGGTAACACCCTGTGTTACACTTCGCCTCCGCACCATCCCCTCGAAAGCGCCCCGATTCTTAAGGACAACCATGACGTTCAAGGCCCCGGACAGCCTGGCTGAGCAGATCGCGCATCACCTTGCCGAACGCATCATCCGGGGCGAACTCAAGGAGCGCGAGCGCATCCAGGAACAGAAGGTCACCCAGACCCTCAATGTCAGCCGCGGCTCGGTGCGCGAGGCGCTGCTGATCCTCGAGCGCCGTCACCTGGTGGTAATCCTGCCGCGGCGCGGCGCACAGGTGTCCGAACTGTCCCCGGCGCACGTCGAAAGCCTGTATTCGCTGGTCATCGAGCTGTACATCATGCTCGCCAGCAGCGTGGCCCGGACCTGGCGCGAGGAGGCTGACCTGGCGCCCTTCATGGCGATCCAGCAACGCCTGCTGGAGAACCTCGAACGCGGCGACATCAATGCCTTCGTCGAATCCAGCTTCGACATCATGCGCGCCGCTTTCCCGTTCGCTGGCAACCCCTACCTGCAGGAAACCGTGGAAAATCTCCTGCCGGCCATCAGCCGCACTTATCATCTGGCCCTGGAACGCCGCAAAGGCGAGATGAGTCAGTTCATCGGCAGCTTCGAAGACCTGCTGCGCGCGGTGGTCGGGCGCGACGAAGCCGGCATCCGCGCGGTGCTGCTCGACTACGGTCGGCACAACAGCCAACTGGTCCTGGCCGCTCTGGCTGAACGATAAGCTCGCTACTAGAAGAACAAGGGGGGAGGGCGCATGCGGCTCAAGTGCATCAAGCTGGCGGGCTTCAAGTCCTTCGTCGATCCGACGACGGTCAATTTTCCGAGCAACATGGCGGCGGTGGTTGGTCCCAACGGCTGCGGCAAGTCCAACATCATCGACGCCGTTCGCTGGGTGATGGGTGAGAGTTCGGCGAAGAATCTCCGCGGCGAATCGATGACCGACGTCATCTTCAATGGCTCCAACACCCGCAAGCCGGTGACCCAGGCGTCCATCGAGCTGATCTTCGACAACTCCGACCAGACCCTGCTGGGCGAATACGCCAGCTACGCCGAGATTTCCATTCGCCGCCGCGTGACCCGCGACGGCCAGAACACCTACTTCCTCAACGGCACCAAGTGCCGGCGCCGCGACATCACCGACATCTTCCTCGGCACCGGCCTCGGGCCGCGCAGCTACTCGATCATCGAGCAGGGCATGATCTCCAAGCTGATCGAAGCCAAGCCCGAGGACCTGCGCAACTTCATCGAGGAAGCCGCCGGCATCTCCAAGTACAAGGAGCGCCGCCGCGAAACCGAGAACCGCATCCGCCGCACCCAGGAAAACCTCGCGCGCCTGACCGACCTGCGCGAAGAGCTGGAACGCCAGCTCGAACGTCTGCACCGTCAGGCCCAGTCGGCGGAGAAGTACCAGGAGTTCAAGGCCGAGGAACGTACCCTCAAGGCCCAGCTCGGCGCCCTGCGCTGGCGCGACCTGAACGAGCAGGTCGGGCAGAAGGAAAAGGTGATCGGCGACCAGGAAGTGGCCTTCGAGGCGCTGGTGGCCGAGCAGCGCAGCGCTGATGCCAGCATCGAGCGCCTGCGCGACGGCCACCACGAGCTGTCGGAAACCTTCAACCAGGTGCAGGGCCGCTTCTATTCTGTCGGCGGCGACATCGCCCGCGTCGAGCAGAGCATCCAGCACGGCCAGCAGCGCCTGCGCCAGTTGCAGGACGACCTGCGCGAGGCAGAGAAAACCCGCCAGGAAACCGAATCCCACCTGGGGCACGACCGCACGCTGCTGGCCACCCTGGCCGAAGAGCTGGAGCGCCTGGCCCCGGAGCAGGAAATCAGCGCGGCCGCCGCAGAAGAGGCCACCGTTGGCCTGGAAGAGGCCGAGCAGCGCATGCACGACTGGCAGCAGCGCTGGGATGCCTTCAACCAGCAGAGCGCCGAGCCGCGCCGCGAAGCCGAAGTGCAGCAGTCGCGCATCCAGCACCTGGAGCAGAGCCTGGAGCGCCAGGCCGAGCGGCAGCGCCGATTGAACGACGAACGCACACAACTGGCGGCTGACCCGGAAGACGCTGCGATCCTCGATTTGGGCGAGCAGGTTGCCGCCATCGAGTTGCTGCTGGAAGAGTCACAGGTCGAAGAGCAGGAGCTGGCCGAGCGCCTGGAGCGCGTGCGCCAGTCCCTGCAGGAAAGCACCGCCGCACAGCACCAGGCGCAGGGCGAGCTGCAACGCCTGAATGGCCGGATCGCCTCGCTGGAAGCCTTGCAACAGGCCGCGCTTGATCCGGGCGACGGCACTGCGCAGTGGCTGCGCCAACAGGGCCTGGAACAGCGCCCGCGTCTCGCCGAAGGGCTGCGCGTGCAGTCGGGCTGGGAGCTGGCGGTGGAAACCGTACTCGGCGCCGACCTGCATGGCGTGCTGCTGGATGATGTGAAGGGGCTGCCGTTCGACGCGCTGGAGAAGGGCGAGCTGCGACTGCTCGATCTGGCCGCGGGCGCCGTTTCCCGTCCCGGCAGCCTGCTGGACAAGGTCGAGACGAACGTCGACCTGAGCTACTGGCTGGGCCGCGTGCGCCCGGTTGAAACCCTGGACCAGGCGCTGGCCCAACGCGCTTCGCTGGGCGACGGCGAGAGCCTGGTCAGCCGCGACGGCTATTGGGTCGGCCGCAACTTCCTGCGTGTGCGCCGTGGCGAATCCGCCGATGGTGGCGTGCTGGCGCGTGGGCAGGAGCTTGAGCGCCTCTATGTCGAGCGGGAGACGCTGGAGCAGCGCCTCGCCGAGATCGACGAGCAGCTGGTGCGCTTGCGCGACGAGCAGCGTCAGGCAGAGGACGGTCGTGACCAGGTGCGCCGCCGCCTGCAGGACGAAGGTCGCCGCCAGGGTGAATTGAAGGCGCAACTGTCCGCGCAGCAGGCCAAGGTCGAGCAGTTGACGTTGCGCCGGCGCCGTCTTGACGAAGAACTGGCCGAGCTGGCCGAACAGCACGCCATCGAGCAGGAGCAGCTGGGCGAAGCCCGCCTGAGCCTGCAGGAAGCACTGGACGCCATGGCGGTGGATACCGAGCGCCGCGAGTCGCTGCTCGCCGAGCGCGACGGCATGCGCGAGAAACTCGACCGCATCCGCCAGGAGTCCCGCCAGCACAAGGACCAAGCCCATCAGTTGGCTGTGCGCGTTGGTTCCCTGCGTGCCCAGCACGAATCCACCCGCCAGGCGCTGGAGCGCCTGGACAGCCAGGCGGTGCGCCTGGTCGAGCGCTGCGAGCAGCTCAACCTCAACCTGGAGGAAGGCGCCGCGCCGCTGGAAGAATTACGCATGCGGCTGGAAGAGCTGCTCGACCGGCGCATGGCAGTGGAGGACGAACTCAAGCACGCGCGTCTCGCCCTGGAAGATGCCGACCGCCAGTTGCGCGACGCCGAGAAGCGCCGGACCCAGGCCGAGCAGCAGTCGCAATTGTTACGCGGCCAGCTGGAACAGCAGCGCATGGAGTGGCAGGCCCTGAGCGTGCGGCGCAAGTCGTTGCAGGAGCAGCTCCACGAGGACGGTTACGACCTGCACGGCGTGCTGGGCACGCTGCCTCACGATGCTGCCGAGAAGATCTGGGAAACCCGCCTGGAAGAACTGGCCACGCGCATTGGCCGCCTGGGGCCGATCAACCTCGCGGCCATCGAGGAATACCAGCAGCAATCCGAGCGAAAACGCTACCTCGACGACCAGAACGACGACCTGGTGGAAGCGCTGGACACCCTGGAAAACGTGATCCGCAAGATCGACAAGGAAACCCGCAACCGCTTCAAGGAAACCTTCGACCAGATCAATGCTGGCCTTCAGGCATTGTTCCCCAAGGTTTTCGGCGGCGGTCACGCCTATCTGGAACTTACCGGCGAGGATCTACTCGATACCGGGGTGGCGATCATGGCGAGACCGCCGGGCAAGAAGAACAGCACCATCCATCTTCTGTCCGGTGGCGAGAAGGCCCTGACCGCCCTGGCGCTGGTATTTGCGATCTTCCAGCTGAACCCGGCACCGTTCTGCATGCTCGACGAGGTCGACGCGCCATTGGACGATGCCAACGTCGGCCGTTATGCGCGACTGGTGAAAGAGATGTCGGAGAAAGTGCAGTTCATCTATATCACCCACAACAAGATCGCCATGGAGATGGCCGACCAGTTGATGGGCGTGACCATGCACGAACCGGGTTGTTCGAGGCTGGTGGCGGTGGATGTGGAAGAGGCGGTGGCATTGGCCGAAGCCTGATCGCGCGGCAGAACTTGCAGTATGCTGGCAAGGTGCCGTGTTGTGTGTCTAAGGTATTGATTTGATTGGGATAGGTCGCATTCTCAAAGCGAAGGTGGGAAGCGCTATGAAAAGTTGCAAAGTGCGCGGCGGAGTGTCGCCATAGACAGTGTAAAGTTATGTGAGAGCGTGTTAGCTTAATGCCCACTTTTGTATCGCGTGGAAAACATCAGTCAGAACATGAAGTTGGCTCCACGTTTTCAAGGGATAGGATGTCCTTTTCTTCATCATCATTTTTTGTTCAGGGGCTACGGGATTAGATGGATATCGGTCTGCGCGAATGGCTGATCGTCATTGGGCTTATCGTGATCGCCGGCATTCTGTTCGACGGCTGGCGTCGCATGCGGGGTGGCAAGGGCAAGTTGCGTTTCAAACTGGATCGCCAGTTTGCCAACCAGCCCGATGACGGGGATGAAAGCACTCCTGAACTGCTCGGGCCTTCCCGGGTGGTCGAACACCGCGAGCCGGAACTGGACGAGGAAGACCTGCCCAAGGTCAGCGCCAAGGAGTCGCGCGGCAAGCGCCGTGGCGAACCGCGCCAGGGCGACCTGAACCTGGACGACCCGGCCCCGAACCTGCTCGGCCCGCTGGACGAGGAAGATTTCCCGAACCCGCTGGACGAAGCGCCCCAGGAAAAGCCGAAGAAAGAGCGCAGGAAGGACAAGGAGCGTAGCGCTCCTGCTGCCCCGGCTGCCGCCTCTTCGGCGGCCCAGGCTCCGATCGACGAAGTGCTGATCATCAACGTCATCAGTCGTGACGAGGGTGGCTTCAAGGGGCCTGCGCTGTTGCAGAACATCCTGGAAAGCGGCCTGCGCTACGGCGAGATGGACATCTTCCATCGCCACGAGAGCATGGCTGGCAACGGTGAAGTGCTGTTCTCCATGGCCAACGCGGTCAAGCCGGGCACCTTCGATCTGGACAACATCGACCAGTTCAGCACCCGTGCGGTGAGCTTCTTCCTCGGCCTGCCGGGTCCGCGCCATCCCAAGCAGGCGTTCGACGTGATGATCGCCGCCGCCCGCAAGCTGGCCCAGGAGCTCAATGGCGAGCTGAAGGACGAGCAGCGCAGCGTGATGACTGCGCAGACTATCGAGCACTACCGTCAGCGCATCATCGATTTCGAACGACGCGCCCTGACCCAGAAGCGCTAAGCTTTCAGCACGCTGCACAGAAGCCCCAAGCGACCCTTGGGGCTTCGCATTTCTACCTCAAGCAGAAAAAGCCGCCGAGATTCCCGCATGACCGATTCCCAGACCGCTGCCGAACGCATCGCCCAGCTGCGCAGCGAACTCGACGACCATAACTACCGCTATTACGTGCTCGACGAGCCTAGCGTGCCGGACGCCGAGTACGACCGCCTGTTCCGCGAACTGAAGGCGCTGGAAGCTGAGCATCCCCAGCTGATCACTCCCGAGTCGCCAACCCAGCGCGTCGGCGGCGCGGCCGCTTCGGCTTTCGGCGAAGTGCGCCACGAAGTGCCGATGCTGAGCCTGGGCAACGCCTTCGAGGAGCAGGATCTCAACGATTTCGATCGCCGTGTGCGCGAGGGCCTGGCCGATCAGCTGCCTTCTTCCGATCTGTTCGGCGGCGGAGCCGAGGTGGAATACAGCTGCGAGCCCAAGCTCGATGGCCTGGCGGTCAGCCTGCTGTACGAAAATGGCGTGCTGACCCGCGGCGCCACCCGTGGCGATGGCACCACCGGCGAAGACATCAGCGTCAACGTGCGCACCATCCGCAACGTGCCGCTGCGCCTGAAGGGCGTGGGCTGGCCGGCGATATTGGAAGTGCGTGGTGAAGTGTTCATGTCCAAGGCCGGCTTCGAGGCGCTCAACGAGCGGCAGATGGAAGCCGGCGGCAAGACCTTCGCCAACCCGCGCAATGCTGCCGCCGGTAGCCTGCGCCAGCTGGATTCGAAGATCACCGCCAGCCGCCCGCTGGAATTCTGCTGCTACGGCTTTGGCCGGGTCGAGGGCGGCACGCTGCCAGGCACCCAGGTGGAGATCCTTGAGGCCTTGAAGGGCTGGGGTATCCCGATCAGCCGCGAGCTGAAGCTGGCCAAGGGTGTGGAGGGTTGCCGCGCCTATTACGAAGACATCGGGACGCGCCGCGACAGTCTCGCCTACGAAATCGACGGCGTGGTGTTCAAGGTCAACCGCACCGATTTCCAGCGCGAGCTGGGCTTCCGCGCCCGCGAGCCGCGCTGGGCCATCGCCCACAAGTTCCCGGCGCGGGAGGAGCTCACCGAGCTGCTGGACGTGGAATTCCAGGTCGGCCGCACCGGCGCAGTAACGCCCGTGGCGCGCCTCAAGCCGGTCCAGGTGGCCGGTGTGACCGTTTCCAATGCCACGCTGCACAACATGGACGAGGTCGCGCGCCTGGGCCTGATGATCGGTGACACTGTGATCATCCGCCGGGCCGGCGACGTGATTCCGCAGGTCATGCAGGTGGTCACCGAGCGCCGCCCGGCAGACGCGCGCCCGGTCGCAATCCCCACCCAGTGCCCGGTATGCGGCTCGCAGGTCGAACGTACTCAACTGGTGAAGCGCAGCAAGGGCAAGGAGTCGGTCAGCGAGGGGGCCATCTACCGTTGCGTCGGACGACTGTTCTGCCAGGCGCAACTCAAGCAGGCGATCATCCACTTCGTTTCGCGCCGCGCCATGGATATCGACGGCCTCGGCGACAAGATCGTCGAGCAACTGGTGGACAAGGGCCTGGTGAAGTCGCCGGCCGATCTCTACACCCTGACCTTCGAGCAGGTCATCGAGCTGGAAGGCTTCGCCGAAGTCTCCACGCGCAATCTGCTCGCTGCCATAGCCGACAGCCGCAGGCCAGCGCTGGCGCGCTTCGTCTTCGCCCTGGGTATCCCGGACGTGGGCGAGGAGACGGCCAAGCTGCTGGCACGCTCCCTGGGCTCGCTGGCGCGCATCCAGAAGGCGCTGCCGGAGGTGCTGACCTACCTGCCTGATGTGGGCGGTGAAGTGGCCTATGAGATCCACAATTTCTTCGATGACGAGCACAACCGCAGCGTGATCCAGCAACTGCTGGAGCGTGGCGTCCAGCTGCAGGACGAGGGCGAGGTATCGGCCGAGTTCGCCGCCGTCGCCACCCTGGCAGGCTTCATCGACAAGCTGAACATTCCCTTCATCGCCGCCACTGGCGCCGAGAAGCTTGCGGACCGCACCGGCAGCCTCGACGCGCTGGTTGCCCTCAGCCAGGACTGGCTGGACCTCAGCACCCTGAAAGGAGTGAACGAGAAGGCCAGGCAGTCGGTGCGCGAATACTTCGCCGATGCCGCCCGCGTCGAGCGGGCCAAGGCCGTCGAGGCGCAGCTGGCGGAGTTCGGCATGCACTGGCGCAGCGAGCGCAAGGTCGTCGAAGGCCTGCCGCTGGCGGGCCAGACCTGGGTGCTCACCGGCACGCTGGAGGCCATGAGCCGCGACGTCGCCAAGGAAAAGCTGGAAGGCCTGGGCGCCAAGGTGGCCGGCTCCGTCTCCGCCAAGACCCACTGTGTCGTTGCCGGACCGGGAGCAGGTTCAAAGTTGGCCAAGGCCCAGGAACTTGGCGTCGCCGTAATGGACGAAGAGCAGCTGATCAAGCTGCTGGCCGACCACGGCATCGGCGCCTGACACGCCTTCCTTTCAATCAAAGAATCAAGATCAACGCATCAAGGAGTCATTCCATGCCCATGACCAAGGACCAACTGGTTCGCGATATCGCCGAATCCCTCGACCTGACCCAGGCCGCCGTGCGCGGCGTGTTCGAGCAACTGGCGCAGATCGCCCAGGACGCCCTGGAGAACGACGGTGAGCTGACCCTGCCGGGTATCGGCAAGCTCAAGGTCAGCGAACGCGCCGCCCGTACCGGCCGCAACCCGCAGACCGGCAAGACCATCGAGATCGCCGCGAAGAAGGCCGTGCGCCTGGTGCCCGCCAAGGCCCTGGTCGACAGCCTGAACTGATCGGCAGGCCCGTTCCGGCTTCTGCGTTGCGATGCAGGACGGGACGGGCCATTCCATTGGTTGACGGAGAGCGAGATGGACAAGGCAAGAAAGCAGCGCCTGCTCGGCGTAGGGGCACTGGTGCTGTTGTTCGGGGCTTACGTGGCCTGGACCGAGCGCCCGCAGATCGTCCTGCATTACGAGGCGCAGGGTGGCCCGGCGGTCAGCTACAGCTACAAGGAAAACGGCGAGGAAACCCTCGCGGGCGAGATCAAGCCTGGTGACGCGCGAACCTTCCCGCTGCGCCTGTGGCGTTCCGGGGAATATCGCGTTGCCTTCCAGTTCCACCAGGGCGCGGAGCGCTACTCCACCTTCAGCACCCGTCCGGGCTACAGCAAGATGGACCTGTTCATCGGGCCGAACCTGGAAGTTTCTACCCAGCCCCGGCCCGAGGGTCTGTTGCAGGCGCAGTGAGACCGGTTACAGGTACTCGGCCACCAGCACGACATTGCGCTTGTCCGCGGAAATGCCGCCCTCGGCAATTTCGCGGATGACGCTTTCGGCATCGCCGTTGGCGGTGATTTCCTGCCCCAGTGATCTCCCCTGGGTATCGGTGAGGCGATAGCTCACGCTGGGCAGCGCTCCGCGCGGCTCATTCAGCGTCATCGTCATGGTCTGGCTGCAGCCGCTCAGATGCACCCGTGCGCTGCTGGCGGTAACTTCGCTGAGGCCGACCTGGCAGGTCGGTTCGACAACGGCGCCGCTGAAGCGAATGATGCCGTCGTAGGCCATCAGCGGGCTGGAGAAGAGCAGCGCAATCAGAGTGGTGGATCGCAGGGCAGCGGACATGTGGGCATTCCTCGCTCGGTCAGGGTCCGTCATTAATCGACGGCTCTCCCATAAGCGTCGGCGCAACTAGAAATTTCTTAATGTCTCGTAGGCAGATTCTCTTAATGAATAGCCGAATACGTGACTAGCCTCAGGAATTTCCCGAAGGATGTCGCTAAGTGCTTGAAGTACTTGTAAGTTGCGCTAAAGCCGCTACAATGGCGCGGCTCGCCGGACTGGCGAGCTCTCGCGATGGTGGCCCTGTCGGTCCCCCCGCAACGATTACTCGCTTACCTGGTCAGGTCCGGAAGGAAGCAGCCAAGGCGGGGACATTGTGTGCCGGGGTGTGGCTGGCGGGGCCGCCTCCATTTCGTAAGTCCTTAATTCTAAAGGACTTCCTCTCCTGAAAATCTCTGAGTGTGACAGCGCCTTGGTACACCTGTGTGGTGCACCGTGAGGGCGATTCTAGCTGTCTGCTTTTCTCTGATCTAGGTCGTCATACCGCTGAGTTGCGGTAGAGCTGGTGCTCTGCTGTACGTTCCGAAGCCTTCGCTGCTGCCTTTGAGCTGGATCAACTGGTGGGCTGTGCCTGCCAATTGCCAGTATCGACGCCTGTTACTACGATGAATGCGTTCTCAACAAGGAGCGTGACATGGAATTCGTAGAGCGACTGAATGCACTCTCAGCCAAGGTTCGGCAGCAAAGTGGAGCGATCCAGACGGAGGAAGGCACCAAGACGGCCTTGGTGATGCCCTTCATAAACTCTGTGCTTGGCTACGACGTGTTCGACCCGTCCGAGGTGACGCCTGAATACATCTGCGACATCGGCACCAAGAAGGGCGAGAAGATCGATTACGCCATTCTGAAGGATGGCCAGATTCAGATTCTGATTGAGTGCAAGAAGATCGGAGAGCCTTTGCACATCAATCATGCCAGCCAGCTTTTCCGCTACTTCCACGTCACAAGTGCTCGAATCTCCATCCTCACTAACGGGCAGGTCTACAAGTTCTTCACGGACCTGGACGCTCCCAACAAGATGGACGAAAAGCCGTTCCTGGAGCTTGATCTGCTGGATGTTGATGAGCACGTACTGCCCGAGCTCCAGAAGCTAACCAAGGCTGCATTCGATGTTGATTCGATCATCAGTGCGGCTGGTGAGCTGAAGTACGTGAGTCAGATCAAGCGGGAAATGGCCAATCAGTTCAATCAGCCTGACGACGACTTCGTGAGGTTCTTTGCTGCCCGTGTTTACGACGGAATCATCACGCAGAAGGTGCGAGAGCAGTTTGGGGTCCTGACCCGAAAGGCTGCGGCTCAATTTCTGGGGGATCAGGTCAATGACCGCTTGAAGTCGGCCATGAGTGGTGCGATTCAGCCAGCGATCACGATGGCACCAGCAGAGCCTGCCGCAGCTTCTGAAACTGAAAGTGATGCCGGCGACGACCGGGTTCATACCACGCTGGAAGAGTTGGAGGGATTCCACATCGTCAAGGCTATCGTCCGGGCTGTCGTCGACGCGAAGCGTATCGTGCATCGCGATACTCAGAGCTACTTCGGTGTGCTGCTGGACGATAACAACCGGAAGCCGATTTGCAGGCTCCATTTTAATCGCAGTCAGAAGTACATCGGGCTATTCGATCAAGAGAAGAACGAAACTCGTCACCCAATCGCTTCCTTGGATGACATCTACACCTTTGCAGATCAACTCAAAGGGGCCATCACCTACTACGAATGACCCGCATATAGAAGCCCGCTAATAGCGGGCTTTTTAGCCATTGGGTGACTTGGTTGAAACGATTTGGTGTTCATTTGGCGAGAAAGTTAAATGGAAACGGTTATCTACGTGTTCGACGGAGCTTGTGGCACGGTGGGCCTAAATAAGCAAGGCTCCGAGGAGGATTGAAGCTACATTGATAATCGTATCTATGAAAAATATGGTGGATGGGGCTTAAGGGAAGTGATTGAAGATTTCTGTTTAAAGGATTTTTTAGATGAAGTGCAAGGTGCTGAACTTATGGTCGTTGGCGTTGCAATCAAAGTTCAGCATGAAAAGGCCGTGCCAGGCTTCGCTTTGCAAATATATTGTGTTTCGTAAGTGCTAATTGAAGGGCCGGGGGTGGCGCGCCCCCCGTTTTGAGTTTCGGTGATCCAATGGCGAATGGTGATGATAGAAATACCCTATACAAATAAAAAGCTAGAGGAATGCATTGGGTTTCAAGATGTGATGAAAGACCCTTTCCTGCAAAATAGGCCGCATAGAGCAAGCGCGGCGAGTGCAGCGCTTGGGCTCTTGAAGGCGGGTACAGTATTTAATGGGTGTCTTAGGCAAATAAATCTAGGTAAGGATGTGGGATATGTGTTTAATAACTTATCCTCCAGCTTGGTATCTAGACTTGTTTCTAAGAATATACGAGCAAATTATTATATTAAGCAATCGGATCGTCAGACGATAATTTCGAATTCGACTACGCTGTTTAAGGAGGGTAGTCCTTTTCATGTTTATCGATTCGATATTAAAAAGTTTTATGAAAGTGTAGATAGAAAAATACTCTCCGATAAATTAATGTCTGATGGACGGTGCTCTTGGCAGACGTTGGTGTTGTTGAGCAAATTTTTTAAAGTCCTCGATGCCAGTAATGTGATCGGTCTACCTAGGGGGCTTGGGATTAGTGCGACTCTTTCTGAGTTTTACTTGAACGAATTTGATTTGAAAGTAAAGTCAGCTCCGGGGGTTTTTTATTATGCCAGATTTGTGGACGATATCCTTATAGTTACGTCTGGTGAGATTGCGCGTTCAAAGTTTGAGGCTGAACTAGAAGAGCTATTGCCAGAGGGATTGGAGTTCCATCGTGCTGGAAAGCGTGTATTTCACCCAGTTGCTAGGGCTAGTAAGGATGATAAACAAGAAGAACAAGAAAAAGTAGCGGACGTGTATGGATTTGATTTCCTTGGTTATCATGTCAGGATTTATACTGATCACTCAACGGAAAGCGTAGGTGGGCATTTCCGGAGAAGGGTCACCTGTGACATATCGAAAGAGAAGATCGCTAGAATTAAAGGGCGTTTGATAAGTTCATTCGCAAGTTATCTTTCGAGCTTACAGTACCCAACGGATTTTATGCTTTTAAAGAATCGGATAAGGGCTCTTACCGGGAATTATCATATTGTTGATCCCATGACCGGGGTCGAGATAAAGACGGGCATATATTACAACTACGTGCATAAAAATTTCGTTGGTGGTTGTGCGTTGGACGAGTTGGACGTCTTTTTGCGCGGTCTATTATTTTCAGCAAATCATAAGTTTTCCCGAAAAATTCTACAGGCTCTATCCGCCCAAAGAAGAAGGGAGCTAGCTGGCTATAGCTTTAAGTCAGGGTTTGTCGATGGGAGATTTCACTATTTTAAATACGACACCTTGAAGAAGATTAAGGAGTGCTGGCGCAAATGAAAAAGGGGATGCGTCGGGTAAAAAAAGAAGATTCAATCAGAGTTGTTTTAACAGAGACATGCCCATACGAGGTTCCTATTATTTTCAGTAATTTGGGCTTCTATTGGCATTTGAAAAAACATGAAGCTGGTCGTAGCCTTTTTCCTAAGGTTATGGAATATCTTTTTTGCAGGGATTTAAGCTCAGAGTATACAGTTCCCATGTCGTATAAGGTTCGGAAAGATGAGGATTCTTTTAGGACTTTATCGTTGCTACATCCCCGAGCCCAGTATGGATTTATTGAGTTCTATAAAAAATTCAGTGACCAAATAATCTTGTCTTGCTCAAAGAGCAATTATAGCATTAGGCGACCGGGGAAAGTTGCTGGAAAGTATTTTGTTAAGAGTGGAAATGAAAATATAATTAAATATCGTAGCGATACGATATCGATATCTTCAAGTGAGTCTAGGCATAAATTTTTGCCGTCATTTTTTTCATATTCTGGATATACTAGGCTATACCGCTTTTTTGATTCTCATGATTTCTTGCGCCTAGAGCGCCAGTATGCTTCGTTCTGGACGCTAGATATCTCTAAGTTCTTTGATAGTATATATACTCACTCGATTACTTGGGCGTTGAAGTCTAAGGAGTTTTCTAAGTTTAATGCGAGCGTTAAAAATACTTTTGGGGCAGTATTTGATCGATTGATGCAGGCGTCAAATTATAATGAGACGGCAGGGATTGTAATTGGTCCGGAAGTTTGCAGGATATTTGCAGAAGTTATTTTTCAGCAGATAGATCGTGATGTTGAGGAGGAGCTGGAGAGTAAAGATATTATTTTTGGGCGGGATTATGTAATTCGTCGGTATGTGGATGATATATTCATTTTTTCTACGAAAGATGAAATGACCAATTCAATATATAAGGTGATCGAAAGGCACGCCAAAAAGTACAAATTCAATATTAATAAGGCGAAAACGGTCAAGGCGACTCGTCCATTTGTAACGAGGAAGACGAAATCTCTTCGACTGATAAAAAGTGCGTTTTCTCGTTTGTCTGAAAAAATTGTTTCTAGTGGAAGTGATGACGCTGAAAAATACACGCCGAGGCGCGTATTTAATCGAAAAAATATTGTTGTTGGATTCCTTAATGATGTGAAGTCTGCTTGTATTGAAGATGTGTCTTCCTACAGTATGGTTTGTGGGTATCTTGTATCGGTGCTCGGCAATTTGCTAGTAAAGGTTACGGAAAAAGGCATAGGGCAGAAGTTCGAGGAGGGGGCGGGACTTAGAGAGTATTCTGATTTTTACCATATAGTTATCGATATATTGTTCCATCTCTATACTGTAAGTCCTGGGCACAAATCGTCGGTTAAGATCTTCATCGCCTCCACACTTGCCTGTTCGTTCTTTGAGATGCATCTCCCCGAAGAGTTGAATTCTATAAAAAGTAAGGTTTATGTTTCGTGTCGTGATTTTTTTGAAAGTAGTGAATATATAAAAATGGCTGCGGATAATAATGACTATGCACTGCTTGAGGCACTAAATCTTCTTGTCCTTTTAAAGGAGTTGGGTGACGATTATCTCGTGCCGCGAAAGATTCTTCAGTCAATTATTAATATATCTAATGGTAGGTCAATGTCCTACTTTGAAGTTATTGTTCTCTTGTACTATATCGGAAATAACTCGTCATATTCGGCGATTAAGAGTTTTGTTCTGAAGAATGTTAGATTGATTCTTTCTGATTTGTCTGACATAAGGATGAACTCTGAGCGGCTTTACCTTTTTTTAGATGTTATGACTTGTCCATATATAGATTCCGGGATTAAAAAGGGGATTGTGTCAAAGCTGTATAAGCAAATGAATGGGGCTGAGCCATCTGAGCAGCAGAAGGAAGAGTTGGCGTCTTCTTTGGGTAAGTACCCTTGGTTTGTTTCGTGGGAGGATGCAGATTTACTGACAGCTCTAGAGAAGAAAGAGTTGCTGAAGGGGTATTAATTTTGTAGTATTGAGGAGTAGGGTGTACCAGCCAGCTTTACGGCTATCATTGATGGTCGGCTAACCGGAGTCTATTTGCTGCTGCAGTTCAGGATGAGCGAGTCAGTGGGTAGAGGATGGGATAATTTGCTAGTTTAGAAATGGCGGGCAACCGCACACACTATACTGGCTGGACACCCTGCACTATTAAGTTCGATATTTTTATATAAATTTCTAGTAATTAATTTTCTAGTCGTCACCATAAGCAGTGCGCATGCGGGAGCCTGTATGCGTCGCGTTAGCTATTGTTCTCACTGCTTCTATGAAAGTTTGGAAATATGCAGTTTTAAGGGCGAAACTCTAAAATCAAAATTTTCTATAGTTTAGAGAGGGATAAGGCAAATTAATAGGGATAATAGAAATATTGCTCATCAGTAGGGCGAGGTTAAGGCTGAACGCAGATGGCCTTATTATGCGTTTTGGCGTATTTTCAAAATATGGCGTAGTTATGCTGCTCTCCGCTTTGCGTTGAACAGAGAGCGTCCTATAGGGTGTGCCGTTGATTCATAGGGGGGCTAGGATCATTTACCCTCTGACAGCTCTTTCTTGATCCGGTAGACAGTGGCAATGCCCACATCAGCCAACTTTGCAATCTCTTCCATCGTGTTGCCGTTACGCTTGAGTAAGTCAGTAACCTTGTTCCACTTCTCTTGATTCCTACCCTTACCACCTACCTTCTCGCCACGCTGGCGCTTGTTCTCAAGGCCCTGCTTGATGCGTTCCACTCGTTTCTCTTGATCCAGACGGGCCATCGTTGCCATTAAATCAATCAGCATCCCGTTGATCACATCCATAATTTGCCCGGTGATGCCCTGGTCGGTGACAAGCTGATGGGTCGTGCCCAAGTCTTGCACTACCAACCGCAGGCCCTTTGACTTGATAACGCCCTTCAGAGTCTCCCAGTCGGCCTGAGAGAGACGCGACAACCTATCTACGGATTCCACTAGCAGCACGTCACAAGCGTGAGCAGCGTTTAGCAGGCGGAGCAGTTCAGGACGTTCCAGCTTGGTGCCGCTGATGTTCTCTGCATACACATCGACAACGGCCATTTCCTTTTCTTGAGCGAAGGCGATTAACGATTGCTTAGCTCGGTTGGCGTCTTGGTCGTCCGTCGAAGCTCGAAGGTAGAGATGGGCGTTGATCATGAATTGTATCCTTTGTCATGGATATTAATAGACAAATGATAATCTATCGTTTGGCTATTTATCAACTGGTGAATGATAGGGTTTGCGCACCAGTTATCGGCATCTTGTATGAGTAGACTCAAACGAGAGGCCCAACTTCTCTGAGCAATAGCAACCAGAAATGGTGGCTTGGATAACAGAGGGAAGTGAGAAGTTATCTTGATTGAAGTGAGGCTGAGGGAATGTCCACGAGAAATGAGGATTTGATCAGTGTGAAGGGCTATCGGCTAAGGCCCTCCCTGCGGAACGCCAGATGCATAGCGGGCTTGCACAGATACGCACATACAAAAACGCCCCGGCGTGCTAGGCCGGAGCGAGGAAAGTCCATTGATACTGAATAGTTATCTGATCAAGCTTTGAGTAAATGCAGCCTTTCCAGCAGCTCCGAAAGCGCCCGCGTGGGAGTTTTTGGCTGCATGATTGCAGTTTCTGTAATTACGAGCTGACGTATGGCCCTAAAACCTTAGCCGCGATGTAGGTGATAAGTCCAAGGAAGAGGAAGGTGTTACGAGCCAGGTAGAAGTAGTGGGTTTGCTTTGAGGCTCGATGGCTCGCTGCACGAGCTTCTTTCACTTTGTCCTTGATGCCCTTTTCCTGGGCCTCTAGCAAATCTGTGTTGTGCCGAAGAGTTTGCACAACTTGTTCGATCCGTTTGAAGCCGCACAAGGCAGCAGCAGCGAACAATAGCAAGCTTGCAAAGTAAAGCGTTGGAAGATTCCAACCAAGTTTCTCGTAGGGGTTGGACTGGGCTAGGTAGGCACATACAGCCAGCGTCGCCCCCATCACGAATTGATCGAAGCGGGACTGAGCTTCAAGGTATAGCGTATGCAATTCGTCACTCTGAGTGCGTTCGACCATATTAATCATCCTTGCGTGGTAAGAGCAGGCTGCGTACAAGCTACCCTTTTCCAAGTCTGTTGGAGGAGGTCACCATAGCAGAGTGTTCTACACCTGACGTGGGGATTCCTTCTGCACCTGAGCCAAATGCAAAAGATTCCACGATCCATTCGCTCTCTATTAGGGTTGCTGGCTTAATAGCAAAGACTTATTGTGCCAGATGTGCCTTCATCATTGTTTCCACCTCCATGATTAATGCTGAAGGGGAGCACTCCAGTGCTGTTGCCAATGCGAAGATGACGCCGATGGTTGGCTGATACTCCCCACGTTCGAGCAACGAGACGTAGTTCCGCTGGATATCGGCTTTCTCAGCCAACTTCTCCTGAGAGAGTCCTGCTTCCTTTTGCTTCCGTCGAAGCACTACCCCGAACGCCGCTGAAATTTCCAACCCGATCCCCTTTCGAAAGAGGGAACTGTCGGTTGGACGATTGCTCAGGTCTGCACAGTATACTTGGAATTTTCGACGATTCGATGCAACATTCTGCTGGTGCGGGGCGGCGTCTGCTGTGCCTGTTTGTGCCGATGATAGAAAGGACCAGAGATGAGGGATGGAATGCGGGGTTTGATATTGGCTGGGGTTGCTATGCTGTTTACCGGGTGTGCAGCTCAGCCGCAGTACCAAATGGTCAAGAACGGTGTGACAAATGAGGAGCGTACTCAAGACGACGCGTACTGCCGCATGACGGCCAACAATGTTCAAGAAGCCGATTACGCTTACCGAGGTTCCTTCCTGGAGGGGGTGAATATCAAAAATAAGCAGGATGAAGCTTACAAACTTTGTATGACCAGTAGAGGCTATAGTTCGGTTAGGGGCAATTGACGCGAGTGGTTTGGTTTATTCTTAATATTAATTAGTTGCAAGGGAGCTGTGATGCGCAAGTTTGGGATAATTGCAATCGTGGTGGGGATTATTGTGATCATCTCCGCCCTGAGTATGGATGTGTCCGTTGCGACGGGGGGAGGGGGAAGGGTCAATAATATTGGCCTGATGGCTGATCGACAGAACTACACCATTTTGGGTGGACTGTTCTTCATAGCTGGCATCCTCATGGCGATCTTTGGAGGAAAGTCACAGAGCAATGCTGTCAGCGTGGGGGAGCGTCAGTGTCCCTTCTGTGCAGAGCTGATTAAAAATCAAGCTATTAAGTGTAAACATTGTGGTTCTGATGTTGAGCCGGTTAAAGCTGAAGAGCCTATTTATGTTGATCCGCTAAATAGGATTCCTAACAAGGACGGTCTTATTCGGCATTGGGTTGTAGCATTGCCGTTTAGCACTAAAGCTGAGTATGCAAAGGTCAAGGAAGGATTGATTCTGACGGGGATACCGGTCCATTCTGAAACCGACAGATTCCTTAGGGTTGGGCCTTACCCTGTCAAGGACGAAGCGGGGAGGATATTGCAGAAGCTCATGCAGAACTCTTTGCATGGGAATATCGAAGAGTTTTGGGTAGTTCCAGATGAGGGCGTTGAAGTGACGTCTCTTCACGGTTGAGCGTGTAGGTAATGATTTGCGATATATGAAAGAGTATTGCAGGATAGCGCCTACGGCATTGTCACCTGCAAGTTATTTTTGAGGAGTCGAAGTCTCAGCACAGAAAGAGAAGGGGGCTGATGATCAACGCCCCAAGTAAAAAATACTTGAGCAGAACTCTGAATCTGACGTGCTAAGCCAAGAAGCCTCACGTGTCTGCACGGTGAAAATCAAAGCTTTGGCTACGCCAGTATCCTGATGTGTAATCGTGCTGATTCTTGAGGATACTTTTAGCTAAGAGCTGGGCGCAGATTGATTATCGTGTTCTGGGTTCTAAAAGTTTAGGTTCTAGTAGGTGTTGGTAAGGTATCTATGATTACGCGAAAAATTCCTTAGAGAGTATTCTAAGGAAAATTTCGCCAACCTATGGGTGTGGAAAAAATCCCTTAGAGAATTCTCTAAGAGAAATTTTCCATACACATACTTTTCAAGGTGTCTATGCAGCAACGTGCTCAAGCTGTCTGTATGGTTTTAACCAATCTCTAACAGTTCGTTCACTCTTACTAATAGCTTGGGCTATCGCTTTGATAGCTACGCCCTGCGAATACATCCTCAAGGCTTCAGCCTTACGTTCATTCCTGTTAGCTTTGGCATTAGTCTCAGCACGATAAGGATTCATAGCCAGAGAGTCATCAATAACAGCGTTACCAAGTTTCTCTGCTAAGAATTCTGCTACCTGCATATCTTGCACATACAAAGTAACAGGGTTCTGATTGCTTCTATCTCTGAGTGCGGTTCTACATACAGTTTGAAGCGTGGATTCATATAATCTTTCGTACTGCACAGCATCCTTAATGTCTTGTTCTGTTACTATATCATCTGTCGATAGTAGATGTGCAAGGGTCGGTAAGCTACGACCATCAATAGGATTTATATTGCCGTGCTGAAGACAGATGGCAATAGTGTGATCTGAATAATCATTAATTCCTCGACTATCAATTTTGATAGGATAAATATTGCTTAAGCCTTTGCTGTCTAGGGGTAGCTCAACTTTTAGCCATTTGTGAGAAGCCATGATCGCTTTATGGCGTCCAATATCCTTAAACACCTTCATCAACCACTTGTCTGCATTACAATCTTGTGTGTATTCAAGTTGTGGCTTGCCTGCCTTCTCCAGTGCTGCCGTCCTTGAGTACCTTCTATCAGATAGAAAAGGTTTGATGGTTACAGGGTTACCATAACCACTAAATTTTAGATCGTAATCGATAGGGTTGGTGATCCAGCCTGCGCCTTTTAGGGCTACACCAAGCAATGACTTCTCAAGCTCAGCACACAGGATAGTAACTTCATCTGCTGCTTCAAATACAGATAGATAGTCATGAAAACCAATGATTCTTACTGTGCGTTGAAGGTTGTTTTCAAGTGCGTCTACTTCGATCACATAACGAGGATCAAGCAGCTTCTCAAGCACTGAAGTGGCTGCGTCGCTATGAGCGTTACCTTCTCCGCCCTTTGATAAGGTTTCGATTAGTGCAAGTTTATCTTGCCTTGCCTTCATCACCTTGTGTTTCTTCCCTTCTACAGGTTCCAATGTGATGATGCTGTTATCAAACACCTTTTGAAATTGAAGGTCTTGGAAGGATGGGCTGGAACAGTTCCAAGTGGTAGGAACTTCATCGACGTATAGTTTCCATCCGCACAGTAGATCACGTCGGATTAGCAGTAACGCAGCATGTGTGCAGATAATGACATTATCATTCTGATTACACAATGCTTCTTCCAACACCTGAGTAACAGACCCTTCAACATTGTCACTGTCGATGATATTGAAAGGAATACCTAGGCACTTGAGGCGTTTAGTAATCTCTTCAGAAAGAAGCAGAGTAGGGAATGCTAGAACGGAGTGTTCGTTACGATGCTGGTCGATGTGATTAATCAACCATTGGGATTTACCTGCCCCGGGAGGAGCGATGAGGGCGCTACAGATTTTCAAATTTTTCTCCTTGCTCATTGCAAGACAAGGAGACTCAAGCCTTCATGGCTTGCTGTAGGTTCCCCCTGCTTGCTGGTTAATTTTGATGTTCACTGCGCTTCACCATTTCGGTTAGTTATCCCCCCGCCAATCGAGGGGAGGGCGAAATTACTCGGGTTTTAGTTGGATGTCAATATCCAGGGGCTCTCAACGGAAGGAATAGAGTTGAAAGAACTCCAAGGTACCTCAGGCGTCGACTATCTAGGCCGCACGGGATGGCTCTCCAAGGCATCAAGAATGACCATCCAGCGCTACGGCAGGAGGTGATTATCTTGGAGTGCCAATCCTTGGTTGAGCTGCTTTCTTTGTCATGCTGCCCGGGATTTTCTTGATTGCACGAGTCATCTCTTTAATTGGTACTCGACTCCCATAAATCCCAAACGTTACTGAATCATCAGCATGCCCAAGCAGTTGCTTAATGATTGAGTCCTGAACTCCTGCCTCGCGTAGGTCATCTACAAATGTATGACGGAAGCTATGGAATGTTTTCTTCGGATCGTTGACCCCAAGCTTGTTCCGATACCGGCCAAACCATTTTGAGGGCCCGTAACCGTATTTTCCTCTCACAGCTTCAAGCTGAGGGAAGACTCGGGAGGCTCCAGAGGCTCGCACCGAGTCGATATACGTTTGGATGCCCAGCTCCAAGAGCATCGGATGGATAGGAATAATCCTTCGACTGCTGCGGTTCTTGAGCTTCTGTCCGTCGCGACGATCATCTATTCGAATGCAAGAGGTTCCTTGAACCGAGCAGAAGTCATCGATATGAAGCTGGCAGATTTCCTCTAGGCGGGCTCCCGTGAACCGTCCAAGTAGGGGAAGCCAGAACCTCCATGGGTGCTTCCTAGCCTCTCGGCGAAGTGTGTTGAGGTCCAGCAATACCAAAAGGTCGGACGAGGCGAAGGACAGGCGAGCTTCCTTGGCTGCACCAATCATTACCTTCACACCAGCGAGCGGATTCTGATTGATGTACCCGTTGGACTTGCACCAGTTGAAGAATGCCGTGAGCTTCCGTAAGCGATTGTTGATCGTCACTGCGGTGATGGTTGGGTAAGTCATTGTCGAATCGACAATCTGCCTTAAGGTCATGCCTTTGAATTCTGGGCGTTGAGAGAAATACTGTGGCAGCCTGCTGAGCCGGTGCTTTAAGAGCCTTGCATGCTCGGAGCCGAAAGCGGAAACAGGCATGTCATCCATCAGCTCGAAGAAATCTCGCAACGCCCTTTGCACGTCTAGTGTGTTTGCCTCTCTCCAGGCCCCACTGGTTTCACCTTCCTTTATATAGAGTTTCGACAGCGCGCTCAGTGCCCCTTGGGTGGTGGCAGGGCGTGGCAGATCAGGCATCGGTACAAAGGTCTGCATTGGGAGCGGAATGCAGAGCGATTGGTCGGAAGTGGCCGAGTGCTGTTGAACCTCGTCTCGCCATTCGATGCACAATCGACGCAGTTCCTCGGGAGAGCTAAGGGGATTAGCAGCGAGGTGTAGGTAAACCCGTTGGGCTATCCTGCTTGCCTTGAACAAGGCTTCCCGCCTGCTTCTCAGGTCGAGGCTAATTCGAATGGTGTTGCGTTGGCGGTGTAGGTGCTTGGGCAGCCTTAGATTGAGGTAATAGACGGCACCGCGACGGAGGATGAAAGCCATGGGTATGACACCTGAGTGGTACAGCAGGGTGTGACAGTGCAGCCACCTCCATAGCTTTCAGGACCGATTCTCTACGCGAACTTCGGATGGGAAAGTCTTGAAGGTCACGCCCCACAAGGCTTTCAGCGATGCATCTCCACATTTACATGGCATCGGAAATATTCAGCCAATACAACGGGAAATACTCTGCCGAGGGCTGGCGGGGCCGCCTCCATTTCGGGGCCTGGAAAATGGCCCGCCTCGCGTCCTGTCGAGCGCTGCCCGTCTCAGCGGTAGTGATCCAGGATCTGCTCGATCTTCCCCGACGCCTTGATCTTCGCCAGCACCGAGAGCACCTCCTCGGCGCGGACTTCGGGCGCGTCCAGCACCATGCACGACAGCGGGGTCTCCTCGATCACGCTGGCGGTTCTCAGGCGCTCCGCCTCGGGCAGATCACGGTTGAACCAGTTCAGCGCGAACTCACTGCTGATCGCATATTGATAACGTCCGATGCGCAGCTTCTTCAGCACCAGCTCCTGGTTGCGCGCGTCGTCGCGGATCAGCCAGTGGCTGTCCAAAAGCGGCTGCAGGCGTGGGTAGTGGTAGCCCAGCACCGTGCCGATGGACTGGCTGGGGAGGGTTTCGAGGTTGTCCGCAGGGGCGTCGCGGACCACCAGCAGGTCGCGCTGCAACATCAATGGTGCCGTCCAGCGGTAGTCCTTGAACTCGTGCTCGATCCAGGTGCGCGAGACGTAGCAGCGCACGTCCACGGAGTGAGTGAGCAGCGCCTGTTCGATGCGGGCGCGGGGCACGATGTGGAACGCTGGTGTCCGTCCAAGCTCGTGTGCCGTCTCGTTGAACAGCTCGAACAGGATGCCGCCGGTCAGTTCGCCATTTTCGATCTGCGCCAGCGGCATCGCCCAGCTGTCGACCACCGAGAAGCGCAGGGGACGGTCGTCGGCCTGGGCGAGGGTGGCGGTCAGCAGCAGGGCGGTGGCGAGGAAGCGCATCAAGGCTCCGTTGATGGCAGAACGACGACACAATGCCGTGTAGCCCGGCCCTTGCCAAGATGCGACAACGTCCGGTGCGGACATCGAGTGCAATTTACGGTCCGCTTCGCTAGGATTAGCGCACTTCTGCTCACCTGTCGCGATGGATTTCAATGAGTTATCAGGTTCTTGCCCGCAAATGGCGTCCGCGCTCGTTCCGCGAAATGGTCGGCCAGACCCATGTGCTCAAGGCCCTGATCAACGCGCTGGACAATCAGCGCCTGCACCACGCCTACCTATTCACCGGCACCCGCGGCGTGGGCAAGACCACCATCGCGCGCATCCTGGCCAAGTGCCTGAACTGCGAGACCGGGGTCAGCTCCACTCCGTGCGGACAGTGCTCGGTGTGCCGCGAGATCGATGAGGGCCGTTTCGTCGACCTGATCGAAGTCGACGCCGCCAGCCGCACCAAGGTCGAGGATACCCGCGAGCTGCTCGACAACGTGCAGTACTCGCCGAGCCGCGGGCGCTACAAGGTCTACCTGATCGACGAAGTGCACATGCTCTCCAGCCACAGCTTCAACGCCCTGTTGAAGACCCTGGAGGAGCCGCCGCCCCATGTGAAGTTCCTGCTCGCCACCACCGACCCGCAGAAGCTGCCGGTCACCATCCTCTCGCGCTGCTTGCAGTTCTCCCTGAAGAACATGCCGCCGGAGCGCGTGGTGGAACACCTGACCCACGTGCTGGGCGCCGAGAACGTGCCGTTCGAGGACGATGCGTTGTGGCTGCTCGGCCGCGCTGCCGACGGCTCCATGCGTGACGCCATGAGCCTCACCGACCAGGCCATCGCCTTCGGCGAAGGCAAGGTGCTGGCCGCCGATGTGCGCGCCATGCTCGGCACCCTGGATCACGGGCAAGTCTACGGCGTGCTTCATGCGCTGCTGGAAGGCGATGCCCGCGCGTTGCTGGAGGCGGTACGCCACCTGGCCGAGCAGGGCCCGGACTGGGGCGGCGTGCTGGCCGAGATACTCAACGTGTTGCACCGCGTGGCCATTGCCCAGGCGCTGCCCGAAGCGGTGGACAACGGCCAGGGCGACCGCGACCGTGTGCTGGCGCTGGCCCAGGCCTTGCCAGCCGAGGACGTGCAGTTCTACTACCAGATGGGCCTGATCGGCCGCCGCGACCTGCCGCTGGCGCCCGATCCCCGTGGTGGCTTCGAGATGGTCCTGTTGCGCATGCTGGCGTTCCGCCCGGCGGATGCCGACGGCGCACCGAGGTCACCACTAAAGGACCTGGGGATCAGCAAGGCCACGGCTGATTCCAACCAGAACCCAGTGGCCGGCGCCGCCGTTGCGGCGCCGGTTGCATCCATTGCTGCTCCGGCTGTTGCGCCTGCACCGGTAGTGCCGGTAGTGCCGGTTGCTGCGGTTGTGCCTGCTGTTGCCGCGCCTCAGCCGGCTCCGGCTCCGGCTGCGCAAGCCGAACCTGTCGTTGCGTCGACTCCGGTTGTCCAACCTGTGCCTGTGCCTGAGCCGGCTCCGGTGGAGCCGGAAGCCGCCGTGCAACTCGAGCCGACGGCGCCGGTTGCCGAACCGGAACAAGCCGTCGCCGAGGCGCCGATCGATCTGCCGTGGGACGAACCTGCCGCACCGGTTGCCGCGGTTCCAGCGCCAGTCGAGACTGCTGCACCTGCACCTGCACCTGCACCTGCACCTGCACCTGCACCTGCAGTTGCAGTTGCCACGCCGGCACCGGCGGAAGCGCCTGCGCCCAAGGTCGAAGAGCCGGCCCCGATGATCGCCGAAGTTCCGGCCGAGGACGACGACCGCGATGACGAGCCGCCGCCCGCCGAGGACTACTACGAAGTCGACATGGAGTCCTACGGCTACCTCGAAAACGAGGCGCCGCAGGAGCAGGCCGAGCCCGAACCCGAGCCAGCTGCCATGCCGGCAACCGGCCTGGCTGCCGAGTGGCTGGACCTGTTCCCGCGCCTGGGCCTGGCCGGCCTGACCGCCAGCATCGGCGCAAACTGCACGCTGGTCGCCGTCGAGGGCGATACCTGGCACCTGCACCTGGATCCGGGCCAGAGCGCGCTGTTCAACGCGACCCAGCAGCGTCGCCTGAACGATGCGCTGAACCAGTTCCACGGCCGCACGCTGACCCTTCAGGTGACCCAGCAGAAGCCCGAGCAGGAAACCCCGGCCCAGGCCGCCGCGCGCAAGCGCGCCGAGCGCCAGCGCCAGGCCGAGGCGTCGATCGCCGCCGACCCTTATGTGCTACAGATGAAGCAACAGTTCGCCGCGGTCGTCCGCGACGGTACTATCGAACCCCTGGAGGCCAAGGCTTGAGCCTGGGTCGACGACTGAACGAATCGAGGAACTCGACATGATGAAAGGTGGCATGGCCGGCCTGATGAAGCAGGCCCAGCAGATGCAGGAAAAGATGCAGAAGATGCAGGAAGAGCTGGCCAACGCCGAAGTGACCGGTCAATCCGGCGCCGGCCTGGTGAGCGTGGTGATGACCGGTCGCCACGACGTCAAGCGCGTCTCCCTGGATGACAGCCTGATGCAGGAAGACAAGGAAATCCTCGAGGACCTGATCGCCGCCGCGGTGAACGATGCCGTGCGCAAGATCGAGCAGAACAACCAGGAGAAGATGTCCGGCATGACCGCTGGCATGCAATTGCCGCCCGGCTTCAAAATGCCTTTCTGAGTTTGATCGTGCCGCCCATGCCCGGTGCATGGCGGCGTTGCCGTCGGGTTCGGAATCCTCATGTGCTGCAGCACACTCCACTTCCTCACCCGACGGCGCCTTGCCCTGCTTGGGCCTGAGCGGCCCGTGGGCTGACTTCTTCGTTTCCTGTTTTCCAAAAAGAGAACGCACTTGCCTTCCGGCTTGCCAAGTATGTGAGCGCGAACCGTGCGTTCCTTCGTTCTAATACTCCCGAAATTCGAGACCGCCCCATGAGCTTCACGCCGCTGATCCGCCAACTGATCGACGCCCTGCGCACCCTGCCCGGAGTGGGGCAGAAGAGTGCCCAGCGCATGGCGCTGCAGCTGTTGGAGCGTGATCGCAGCGGCGGCCTGCGCCTGGCGCAGGCGCTGACCCAGGCGATGGAAGGCGTTGGCCACTGCAAGCAGTGCCGTACGCTGTCGGAAGACGAGTTCTGCCCGCAGTGCACCGACCCGCGCCGCGATGACAGCCTGCTGTGCGTGGTGGAAGGGCCGCTGGACGTGTTTGCTGTCGAGCAGACCGGTTATCGCGGCCGCTACTTCGTGCTCAAGGGACACCTGTCGCCGCTGGATGGCCTGGGCCCGGAAGCCATCGGCATTCCTGAGCTTGAGGCGCGAATCAAGGCCGGCAGTTTCAGCGAGATCATTCTCGCCACCAACCCCACGGTGGAAGGCGAGGCGACCGCCCACTACATCGCCCAGTTGCTGGGCGGCGGTGACCTGGTGCTGTCGCGCATCGCCCACGGCGTGCCGCTGGGTGGCGAACTGGAACTGGTGGACGGCGGCACGCTGGCCCACGCCCTGGCAGGACGCCGGCCGATCAGCAACTGACAGATTCGAACAAGGCCGGAGAGATTCCGGCCTTGTTGCATTCGGAGTCAGCAGGCGCAGCTGATGCCATGACTGTCGGCACGCCGCGATTCCTCCACTGCGCCAACCAGCGCCAGCCCCTCGTCCAGCCAGCCAGTCACGCCACCGATCATCTCCTTCACCGGCAGGCCCAGCGCTGCGAGCTTAGCGGCAGCGCGGTGCACGCCGTTGCAGTGCGGGCCTGCGCAGTAGACGACGAACAGGGTACCCGCCGGAAACTGCGCCATGCGTCGTGCGTCGATCTCCCGTGTTGGCAGGTTCAGCGCGCCGGGTACATGGCCACGGGCGAAGGCAGCGGCGTTGCGCACATCGAGCAGGACGAAATCCTGCTCGCCGTTCTGCAGGGCGTCGTTCACGTCCGAGCAGTCGGTCTCGAAGGCCAGCCGATGGCTGAAATGGACAAGGGCGTCGGCGGGCAGGGCGGCGGGGAATTGGCTGACAAGGCTTGGCATGACAAGGCTCCTGGGGAAGATGGGACCACTGTATGCAGCCGTGAAAGCCGGCTAAAGTGGCGGGCTGGACAGTGATCGGAAGTTTTCCGCCAAATGCAGCGCGATCCCCTCGCAGTGGCCGTTCTCGCTTACGACGGCCTGTGCACCTTCGAGTTCGGCATCGCCGTTGAGATCTTCGGCCTGCCGCGCCCGGAATTCGACTTTCCCTGGTACTGCCACCGCATCGTTGCCGTCGACGCCGGACCGATGCGCGCCATGGGCGGCATCCACGTGCTGGCCGATGGCGGGCTGGAGGCGCTCGAAACGGCTGGCACTATCATCGTGCCGGGCTGGCGGGACCGCGCCGAGGCGCCGTCCGCCGAGCTGGTACAGGCGCTGCGCAAGGCCCACGACCAGGGCGCACGGCTGCTGTCGATCTGCTCGGGCGTCTTCGTCCTGGCAGCCACCGGTTTGCTCGACGGCCAGCGTGCCACCACGCACTGGCGCTATGCCGAGGAACTGGCCGAACGCTTCCCTGGCATCGATGTGGATGCGCAAGTGCTCTATGTCGATGCCGGACAGGTGATTACCTCCGCCGGCAGTGCAGCGGGCATCGATGCCTGCCTGCATCTGGTGGCGCGGGATTTCGGCGTACAGGTGGCCAATAACGTGGCCCGCCGGCTGGTCATGTCGCCGCAACGTGCCGGCGGCCAGGCGCAGTTCATCCCCGCGCCCGTGGCCCAGGCGCCCCGGCACGATCTCGCCGGGCTGCTGGATTGGGCCCGCCAGCGTCTGGACCGATCGATCTCGGTGGGCGAACTGGCCAGCCGCGTGGCGATGAGCGAACGCACTTTCCTGCGCCGCTTCAGCGAAGCCACTGGCATGACGCCCAAGGCGTGGTTGCAGCACGAGCGTATGGCGCGAGCCCGTGAACTGCTGGAAGGCAGCACCGACAGCGTCGAGCGAATCGCCGAGCAATGCGGCTTCGGCACCGTGGAAAGCTTCCGCAACGCCTTTCGTGGCGCGGCCGGGGTGGCACCATCGATTTACCGCGAGCGATTCGGGACGGCGCATCTGTCCTAGCCGATGGCGGGTGTCTCGCCTTGTAAACCAAGCAAGCGCTAGGTAAGTTTCACGCAAACCGTCTGGAGCCTTGCCATGTCCGTGTTCACCGAGTACTTCGATGACAGCCACCGCCTGGTCCGCGACAGCGTACGGCGCTTCGTCGAGCGGGAAATCCTGCCCCATGTCGCTGACTGGGAGGAGACCGAGGAGTTTCCCCGCGAGCTTTACCGCAAGGCCGGCGAGGCGGGCATCCTTGGCATCGGCTATCCGGAGGCGCTTGGCGGCAGCCACGAGGGCGATCTGTTCGCCAAGGTGGCAGCCAGCGAAGAGCTGATGCGCTGCGGCTCCGGTGGGCTGGTGGCGGGGCTGGGCTCGCTGGATATCGGCCTGCCGCCCTTGATCAAGTGGGGCCGCCCGGAGCTGCGTGAACGCATCGCGCCGCAGGTGCTGGCTGGCGAGAAGATCATGGCGCTGGCGGTCACCGAGCCGTCCGGTGGCTCCGACGTAGCCAGCCTGAAGACCCGCGCCGTGCGTGATGGCGACCACTACCGCGTGAGCGGCAGCAAGACCTTCATCACCAGCGGCGTGCGCGCTGACTACTACACCGTGGCCGTCCGCACTGGCGGCGACGGCTTTGGTGGCGTCAGCCTGCTGCTGGTGGAGAAGGGCACTCCCGGCTTCACGGTCAGCCGCAAGCTGAAGAAGATGGGTTGGTGGGCATCGGACACCGCCGAACTGTTCTTCGACGACTGCAAGGTGCCGGCGGAAAACCTGATCGGCGCCGAAAACATGGGCTTCGCCTGCATCATGGCGAACTTCCAGAGCGAGCGCCTGGCGCTGGCGATCATGGCCAACATGACTGCGCAGCTCGCCCTGGATGAAGCGCTGGCGTGGTGCCGCGAGCGCGAGGCGTTCGGCAAGCCGATCGGTAAGTTCCAGGTGCTCAAGCATCGCTTGGCGGAAATGGCCACTCAGGTCGAAGTGTCCCGAGAGTTCACCTATCGGCAGGCGGCGAAGATGGCGGTGGGCAAGAGCGTGATCAAGGAAATCTCCATGGCCAAGAACTTCGCTACCGACATCGCCGACCGGGTGACCTACGACGCGGTGCAGGTGCTGGGTGGCATGGGCTACATGCGCGAGAGCCTGGTGGAGCGGCTGTACCGCGACAACCGCATCCTCTCCATCGGCGGCGGCACGCGGGAGATCATGAACGAAATCATCGCCAAGCAGATGGGGCTTTGAGATGCCCTGGGGCTCAGGTGAAGTCCATCCCGTAGTGCGTCTTGCCGCAATGCAGGCAGCGGAAGTGATAGATCGCCGGGTTGCCCGCTGGCTCGTAGTGCTCGATCACCTGTAGCCAGGTTTTTTCCGGCCAGCCGAAGTCGGCGAAGTGCCCGGCCAGTTCGGCGGCGCCGAGGGCGATGATGTCCTCCCGCCTGGCGTCGCCGTGGAAGGCGCAGGCGTCGCCGCAACAGTTCAGCCAATGCTCTTGCTGCCAGGAGGCGAACCCCGGCGTGCGTTCGCAGACTTCGCGCACCACGGCATCAGGGACTCCGGCGTCCAGCAGCGGATAGTCATCGGCGAAGCTGGCCTCGAAACGCTCTGCAGCGCTGCCGTCGGCGATGCACCAGGGACACAGGCAGTTTTCCGGCAGGTCGTGTCGTGTGTACACCGAGGCGGTGTAGACGTAGCCGCGCTTTTGTCCGCAACACAGGCAGGTTTCTGCCGAGGCAACCACGCTACCGGTGGAAAGCGGTTCGGGGTGGTAGCGGAAGGCGGGCAGTGTCTGGCTCATGGTCGTCATCCCTGGTGTTGTTCCTTGGCAGCGGCTTGCCAGTATAAACAGCGATAAGCGAATGACGGGGCGGCCTGGCAACGGAAAAAAACGGCGCCCATCCGGGGGTAAGGGGGATGGGCGCCGGTCCGACAGGGAAAAAGGGACTCGTGAGATTGGCCCGCTACTTGGCCTCGTAGCCCTCGGCGGCTGGCTTGCGCTTGGGTTTCGGAGCGAAGCGCTTGGCCAGCTTCATGCTGCCGGTGACCACCTTCTGGTACCAGACCGGCAGCAGGCGCAGCATCACGTCGATGGCGTGGGCATCCGGGCCGATCAGGATGCGCCGCGAATCACGCTCTACGCCGCGAATGATCACCTGCGCAGCTTTCTGCGGCGTAGTGCGCAGCAACTGGTCGTTGAACTGGGTGCGGGCCTGCTCGGCGTTCTGCCCGGTGACCTTGACCATGCTGTCGTTCATCCGCGCGGTCTTGGCGATATTGGTCTTGATGCCGCCGGGGTGAACACAGCTGGCCGAAACGCCTGCGCGCTCCATGTCCAGCTCCTGGCGCAGCGACTCGGTGAAGCCGCGTACGGCGAACTTGGTAGCGTTGTAGGCACTCATACCCGGCTGGGAGAACAGCCCGAACACGCTGGAAACGTTGACGATGTGGCCGTCACCGGATGCCTTCAGGTGTGGCAGGAAGGCCTTGGTGCCGTAGACCACGCCCCAGAAGTTGATGTTGGTGATCCACTCGTACTCTTCATAGTCGCTGGCTTCCACGGTGCCGGCGTGGGCGACGCCGGCGTTGTTGAACACCAGGTTGACCTTGCCGTGCTCGCGGGCGGCCTTGTCGGCCCAGGCATGCACCTGCTCGCGGTCGGCGACGTTCACGGTGTCGAGGGACACGCGCACGCCGGTGGAGGAGAGCAGTTGGCGGGTTTCTTCCAGGCCCGCGGCATTCACGTCCGCCAGGGCCAGGTGGCAGCCGCGGGAGGCTAGTTCGATGGCCAGGGCGCGACCGATGCCCGAACCCGCGCCGGTGATCGCGGCAACCTTGTTCTCGAAGTTCTTCATGCCGGCACCTCTTCTGCGTGGCGTTGGGGTTGGACGACAGGGCTGGACAGCGGCTTGGACTTCAAATGATAGGCGCTGGGATCGAATTGGCTGGTCAGCGCGCGGAAGCGCCAGGTGAAGCCCGGCCATAGAGTGCAGTTGCGCCCGCTCACCGGGTGCAGGTACCAGCTCTTGCAGCCGCCGGTGTTCCACACGCTGTGGTTGAGGCCGCGCTGCAGCTTGGCGTTCCACTGGTCCTGGACGTCGCTCTTGACCTCCACGCTCTGCAGCTCGCGGCGGTCCATCAGCTTGATGGCGCCCAGCACGTAGGAGATCTGCGACTCGATCATGTAGACCATGGAGTTGTGGCCCAGACCGGTGTTCGGGCCCATGAGGAAGAACAGGTTGGGGAAGCCGCGGGTCATGGTGCCCTTGTAGGCTTCCGGGCCGTTCTGCCAGGTATCGAGCAGGTCCACGCCATCCTTGCCGAATACCACGCCACGCGGGATCGGGTCGTTGGCGGTGAAGCCGGTGCCGAAGATGATGGCATCCACCTGCCGCTCGCGACCGTCAGCGGTGATGATGCTGCCGGCCTTGATCTCGCGGATGCCGTCGACGATCACCGAGGCGTTGGAGGCGGCCAGTGCCGGGTAGTAGTTGTGCGACATGAGCACGCGTTTGCAGCCGATGGTGTAGTCCGGGGTCAGCTTGCGGCGCAGGTCCGGGTCCTTGACCTGCTGGCGGATGAAGCGCTCGGCCAGCCTGCCCACCAGTTTCATCGCCCAGGGCGCGAAGGTGAAGCCCAGCACACGGCCTTCGAGCATGCTGTAGAGGGCGCCGCGCCAGAGCTTCTGTACCGCCGGGAAGTGACGGAAGCGCGCACGCTCCTTCTCGCTGATGGCGCGGTCCGGCTTCGGCAGGATCCACGGTGCGGTGCGCTGGTAGAGGTCGAGCTTGGCCACCAGCGGCTGGATTTCCGGGACGAACTGGATGGCCGAGGCGCCGGTGCCGATCACCGCCACGCGCTTGCCCTTGAGGTCATAGTCATGGTCCCACTGCTGCGAGTGGAAGGCCTTGCCCTGGAAGTTCTCCAGGCCCTTGAGCGCCGGGATGGACGGAATCGACAGGGCGCCCATGCCCGAGACCACGGCCTTGGCGGTGTAGTGGTTGCCGGCGGCGTCGAACAGGTGCCAGAGCTGCTGCTCGTCGCTCCACTCGAAACGCGCCATCTCGGTGTTGAGCAGCGTCTTGTCTTCCAGCCGGTACTTCTTCCAGCAGTTCTCCAGGTAGGCGCGGATCTCCGGCTGGCGGGCGAACATGCGCGTCCAGTCCGGGTTCGGCTCGAAGGAGAAGGAGTACACGTGGGACTGCACGTCGCAGGCGCAGCCCGGGTAGTTGTTGACCCGCCAGGTGCCGCCGACACCGGCGTCCTTTTCGAACAGCAGGAAATCGTTCTCGCCTTCCTGCTTCAGGCGGATCGCCATGCCCAGGCCGGAAAACCCGGTACCGATGATGGCGACCTTGCAGTGTCGGGGGGCAGTCTTTGGTTGGGTTCTCACAACCGTACTCATGGCCACGCTCCTGTTATGATTATTGCTGGCGTATACAACTGTCTACGTGATAGGAATGTAGACATCTGTATACCTGCGCAACAACCAACCTTCGGTGGGGTCGGGCACGAAACTCATGGAAATCGGACAGGAAGAACGGCCGGCGGAAGCGGCGGGTAAGCGAGCGCTCATCGATGCCGCGCTGCGCCTGGCGGCCAGCCGACGCAGCCTGAGCAGCCTCGGGCTACGGGAGCTGGCGCGGGAAGCGGGACTGAACCCGAACACCTTCTATCGGCACTTCGGTGACGTGGATGACCTGGGCCTGGCGATCATCCGTGACATCGCCACCCAGTTGCGCCAGCCGTTGCGCGACCTGCGCCGCGAGGCTGCCGAACGTGCCCTGCCGGGGGCAGGCGCGGCCAGCGTGCCGTTCGGCCTGGACTTTGAACGCGGCCAGCGCGTGACCCGGGAGACGGTGCGGCTGTTCTTCGATTTCGTCGAGCGCAACCCGCAGGCCTTCATCATCGGCGTGCGCGAGCTGCACGGGCCGTCGCCGGTGCTGCGCGAAGCGCTGGCGCGGGTGATGGACGAGTTCGGCGAGGACATGGCCGAAGACATCCGCCAATTCCATCTGCTGCCGGACGTCGAGGTGGGCGAACTGGACCAGTTGTCGCGGCTGATCAGCCGGCAGCTGTTCCAGCAGTCGCTGGACTACCTGGAGCGTCCACCGGAATTGCGTGAAGAAGTCTGCGCCCTGGCCGAGCGACAAATCCTGTTGCTCTTCACCGGTGTCGCGGTGCTGCAGACCTTCGGCATGCTGGCTAGGCTCTGAGTCTTTGCTGGTTGTGGGAGATTGCCATGTTGCCTTTGCCCCTGTTCGGCGGCTGCGCCTGCGGCGCGGTGCGCTACCGCGTGGATGCGCAACCGGAGGAAACCGGCTATTGCCACTGCCGCATCTGCCAGAAGGCCAATGCCGCGCCGGCGGTGCCCTGGGCGGTGATTCCGCTGACGGGGTTCGCCTACACCGCCGGCGAACTCGGCCTGTGGCGCTCCAGTGAAGACGGCGAGCGGCGCTTCTGCGTGAAGTGCGGTACGCCCATGGAGTTCCGCGTGCGTGACGGTGAAACGGTAGGGCTGAACATCGTCACCCTGGACGAGCCGGAGCGGATCGAGCCGCAGTGTCACGTATGGTGTTCGTCGCAGCTGTCGTGGTTCGACACGGCCGATGACCTGCCGCGGCGCTCCGAGGGTTGAAATGAGCCCGTCGTGGTTCTACAGGCCCAATTGCGCCTTGAGCAGGAGCGCGTAGCCCAGCGCCATCAGTGCCCAGCCGCACAGCGGCCCGAACACCCCGCGCCAGGGCAGGCTGCGTGGGTCGAAGCCCACCCCATGGACGAAACCGGCGCTGACCCCGAGCATCGCCAGCATCAGCAGGCCATGGCTGTAGCGGCCCTGGGTGTCGAGCATGGCGGTGGGATGGATCAGCAGGACAAGCGCCAGGGGAATTGCCAGCAGCAGTGACAGGGTGCGGCTGGCGGGGTGGCGCAGGAGGGCTGCGTCAGTCGTCGTCACTGTCCAGATCCTGGGTGGTTTCCAGCCACAGCGCATTGATGATGCCGAAGCTGCAGGCCAGCAGGACGCCGAGTATCCAGGTGAAGTACCACATGCGGTTGCTCCTTCAGTAGAGGCCGTGGGAGTTGGCTTCGATGTGCTTGCGGTTCAGGCGGCCCCACATCTTCACGTAGCCCCACAGCGTGTAGCAGAGGATCAGCGGCACGAAGATGCAGGCCACGACGAACATGATGCCCAGGGTCTTGTGGCTGGAAACCGCGTCCCACATCGTGAGGCTCGCCGCCGGGTTCTCGCTGGAGGGGAAGACGAAGGGAAACAGCGCAAAGCCTGCCGTGCACAGGGTGCCGATGATTGCCAGGGCGCTGCCCAGGAAGGTCAGGCCGCCGCGCCCGCCGCTGGCCGCGGCCAGGGCCAGCAGGCCGCCGAGGATGCCGACGATGGGAGCGGCGATGGTCGCGGGGTAGGCGTGGTAGTTGGCCAGCCAGCCGGCGTTAGACAGCGCAACTTCCTTGTTCAACGGGTTCAGCACCGCATTGCCGTCGATGCTCGAGAGCAGGGCGAAGCCGTTCATGCCCAGGCTGACCCAGGCACCGGCAGCGATGAAGGTCAGCAGGTAGACCAGTGCGCACAACTGCGCGGCCCGCCTGGAGCGCTCAGCCAGTTCTCCGTCGGTGCGCAGCATCAGCCAGGCGCCGCCGTGCAGGCAGAGCATGCTCAGGCTGACCACTCCGGCGAGCAGGGCAAAGGGGTTGAGCAGGGCGAAGAAGCTGCCGTGGTAGGACGGCCGCATCATCTCATCGAGGGTGAAAGGCAGGCCCTGGAACAGGTTGCCGAAGGCCACGCCGAACACCAGCGCCGGGACGAAGCCACCGACGAACAGCGCCCAGTCCCAGACCGCACGCCAGCGCTGGTTTTCCAATTTGCTGCGGTAGTCGAAACCGACGGGGCGGCAGAACAGGGCGAAGAGCACCAGCAGCATCGCCCAGTACAACCCGGAGAACGCGGTGGCATAGACCATCGGCCAGGCGGCGAACAGGGCGCCGCCGGCGGTGATGAACCAGACCTGGTTGCCGTCCCAGTGCGGGGCGATGGTGTTGATCGCCACCCGTCGTTCGCTGTCGGTCTTTGCCACGAAGGGCATCAGTGCCATGGCGCCCATGTCGAAGCCATCGGTGAGGGCGAAGCCGATCAGCAGCACACCGATCAGCACCCACCAGGTCAGTTTCAGCGTTTCGTAGTCCATGATCGTCTCCTTACGCCGTGGCCGCGCCGCTGGCGGCATGGCCCTGCTCGAAGTGGTAACGGCCGGTGTGCAGGCTCGATGGGCCGAGGCGGGCGAACTTGATCATCAGGTACATCTCCACCACCAGCAGCAGGCTGTAGAAGGCGATCAACGCCAGCAGCGAGCCCCAGACATCGCCGGTGCTGAGGCTGGAAGCCGACAGGTGCACCGGCAGTACCTCACCGATGGACCAGGGCTGGCGGCCGTGTTCGGCGACATACCAGCCGGTCTGCGCGGCCAACCAGGGCAGTGGCAGGCTCCACAGCGCCCATTTGAGCAGCCAGCGCTTGCGCTCCTCGTTCTTGCGCGCCGAGGCGTAGAACGCACAGGCGAACAGGGCGAGCATGAGGAACCCGCAGCCGACCATGATGCGGAAGCTGAAGAACAGGGTGAACACATCGGGGATGGTGTCGAGGGTGGCCAGGCGAATCTGCTCTTCGGTCGCGTCCACCACCTCGGGCGTGTACTTCTTCAGTAGCAGACCGTAACCGAGGTCGTTCTTCACCTGATTGAACTGCGCCAGGGTAGCCTCGGATTTGTCACCGCCGCGCAGCTTCTGCAGCAGGGCATAGGCGGTCATGCCGTGACGGATACGCGCCTCGTGCTGCACCAGCAGGTCCTTGATCCCGGTGACCTCCTTGTCCAGTGAGCGAGTGGCGATCAGGCCGAGCACATAGGGGATCTTGATCGCGTAGTCGGTGCGCTGCTCCTCCTGGTTGGGCAGGCCGATCAGAGTGAAACCGGCGGGGGCGGGGTGGGTTTCCCATTCCGCCTCGATGGCGGCCAGCTTGGTCTTCTGTACGTCGCCGATCTCATAGCCCGACTCGTCGCCAAGAATGATCACCGAGAGGATCGAGGCCAGGCCGAAGGCCGAGGCGATGGCGAAGGATCGCCGGGCGAATCCCTGGTCGCGCTTCTTCAGCAGGTAGTAGCTGGAGATGGCGAGGACGAAGATCGCCCCGGTGACGTAGCCGGCGGCGACGGTATGGACGAACTTGACCTGGGCCACCGGGTTGAACAGCAGCGCACCGAAGTCGGTGAGCTCCATGCGCATGGTCTGGAAGTTGAACTCCGCGCCCACCGGGTTCTGCATCCAGCCATTGGCGATCAGGATCCACAGCGCCGAAAGGTTCGAGCCCAGCGCCACCAGCCAGGTCACCGACAGGTGCTGGACCTTCGACAGGCGGTCCCAGCCGAAGAAGAACAGGCCGATGAAGGTCGATTCGAGGAAGAAGGCCATCAGGCCTTCGATGGCCAGCGGCGCGCCGAAGATGTCACCGACGTAGTGGGAGTAGTAGGCCCAGTTGGTGCCGAACTGGAACTCCATGGTCAGCCCGGTGGTGACCCCCAGGGCGAAGTTGATGCCGAACAGCTTGCCCCAGAACTGGGTCATGTCCTTGTACACCTGCTTGCCGGTCATCACGTAGACCGATTCCATGATCGCCAGCAGGAAGGCCAGGCCGAGGGTCAGCGGCACGAACAGGAAATGGTACATGGCGGTCATCGCGAACTGCAGGCGCGACAGGTCTACGACGGCTTCGGAAATCATCGGGCGCTCTCCTTCTCGGCGTCGCTCGGGCGGCTGTCGCCGAGCAGGTGCTGGCTGGTGACGCGGGAGCCGTCATCGGGGACGGTGGGCTGGTCGAACCAGACGGCCTTGATGACCAGCAGCAGGGTCAGCTTGATCAGCAGGATGAGGGTCAGCTCACGGACGAGCGGAACCTTCCAAGGGGAGGGGGCTTGGTGGGGCATCTAACCTCCTTGGCTCGCAATTCGTGACGTGGTTCTGCTTGAACTGCGCGTTCCATTGGGCTCCGGAAACCCTGCTCAGTGTAGTGACTGGTTGTCGCAGTGCGCGGTGAAAATGAAAAACGCCAGGCGATGCCTGGCGTTTTTCGACGTTGAGGGCGGTTTGGCGAAGATCAGCCGGCGAAGTCCAACTGCTCTTTCCAGCGGGTTTCCAGTGCCTTGGTATCGTGGTCGAAGGGGTGGAAACCGGGACGGAAATAGTCCAGCCAGGGGCGGATCAGGCTGACGAAGTAGCCGCGGCGCGGGTGCAGCAGCACGCCCAGGCCATGCTTCCAGCTGCGCCAGTTGAACAGCTGGCCATCGCGGCGTAGCAGGTTGATCTGGAAACCGGCGATGACGCTGAGGAAGATCACGGTGGTCAGCAGCATGACCGCGGTGCGGGTGAAGTAGCCGCCGTAGACCTGCTGGTAGACATCGTAGGCCACTGCCTTGTGCTCGTTCTCTTCGACGGCATGCCACATCCACAACTTGTACATCTTGTCCGACTTCATCTGGCCGCTCAGGTCTTCACGCTTGAGCAGTTGTTCGGCCATGGTCGCGGTGAAGTGTTCCAGAGCGCAGGTGATCGCCAGCTGATGCTTCTTGGTGGTGACCTTGCTGATGGATTCGAGCAGCACCTTGATGCGCAGTTCCAGGGTTTCCAGGTCGATGCCGTGCTCGTCGGCGTACTCGTTGTAGGCCGCGTGCTCCTTGGAGTGCATGGCCTCCTGGCCGATGAAGGCGCTGACGTCCTTCTGCAGCTGCGGGTCCTGGATGCGCTCGCGCACCGCACGCACGCTGTCGACGAAGAATTTCTCGCCGTAGGGGAACAGCGAAGACAGGTTGTTCATGAAGTGGGTCATGAAGGGCTGCCCGTCCCACCAGTACTTCGGGGTTTCACTGAAGGTGAAATCCATGCGGCGGACCGGGAAGTTGGCGCGGATCGGCGTGGTACTGGCGTTCATGACTAACTCCTTGTTGTTGTGCGGGCGGGAGCGAGGCGCGTGGCAGGTACGGCACCCAGGCAAGCCCTGTCGTTAGTTCGCGATGCCACTTTCGAATGTGTCATCGGTTGATGTCATGTTCGGAGTCTTGTCGGACAATCGCCAGGTCATATCTGGCCGCGGCGGGGTCGTATCAGGCCAAAGCGGCCATCACCAGCCATTGGATGGGGCGCCCGTGCGAACGCCGGAAACGAAAACGGGCGCCGTAGCGCCCGTTGTCGGAAACAGCGCCGATCAGGCTTCGTCGAGGGCGAAGGCGCTCAGGCTGTAGGTAGGAATCTGTGCGTCGTTGAGCTTGGTCGAACCGCCCAATTCCGGCAGGTCAATGATCGCAGCGGCTTCGAACACGCTGGCGCCCATGCGGCGTACCAGTTGGGCCGCGGCCAGCAGGGTGCCGCCGGTGGCGATCAGGTCATCGAAGATCAGCACGCTGTCGCCTTCGCACAGGCTGTCGGCGTGGACTTCCAGCAGGGCTTCGCCGTACTCGGTCTCGTAGGCCTGGGCCAGTACGTCCGCCGGCAGCTTGCCGCGCTTGCGGAACAGCACCAGGGGCTTGTTCAGTTCATAGGCGATGATCGAACCGATCAGGAAGCCGCGCGCATCCATGGCGCCGATGTGGGTGAAGTCTGCCTCGACGTAGCGCTGGATGAAGCTGTCGGCGACGAAGCGCAGGGCTCGCGGCGACTGGAACAGCGGGGTGATGTCGCGGAACATGACGCCGGGCTTGGGAAAGTCGGGAACGGCACGGATCACGGACTTCAGGTCGAGTTGGTTGAGGATCATGCTGGATGTGCACCTGATGCGGTTTTTGCAGAGGCCAAAGTATAACGGGCCCGCCGATTGGCGAGCCCGTTTTCGATGACCGGAAAGTCAACCGGACGGTCAGCTTCCAGGTAGATCAGCTTTCCAGTTGGCCACCTGCCAGTGCGCACAGCTCGATGGAGTCGAGGATGTGCACTTCCTTGCCTTCGGCGGCGATCAGGCCGTTCTGCTGGAAGCGGGTGAACACGCGGGAGACGGTTTCCACCGCCAGGCCCAGGTAGTTGCCGATCTCATTGCGCGACATGGCGAGGCGGAACTGCTGGGCCGAGAAGCCACGGGCGCGGAAGCGCGCGGAGAGGTTCACCAGGAAGGTGGCGATGCGCTCGTCGGCGGTCTTCTTCGACAGCAGCATCATCATCTGCTGGTCATCGCGGATTTCCCGGCTCATCACCCGCAGCAGCTGGCGGCGCAGTTGCGGCAGCTGCTCGGAGAGTTCGTCCAGGCGTTCGAAGGGGATTTCGCACACCGAGGTGGTTTCCAGCGCCTGGGCCGATACCGGGTAGCTCTCGGTGTCCATGCCGGACAGGCCGACCAGCTCGCTGGGCAGGTGGAAGCCGGTGATCTGCTCTTCGCCGCCGTCGGTGATGCTGAAGGTCTTCAGCGCGCCGGAACGCACGGCGAAGACGGAGCCGAAGGCATCGCCCTGGCGGAACAGGAACTCGCCTTTCTTCAGGGGGCGGCCGCGTTTGACGATCTCATCGAGGGCGTCCATGTCGCTGTGGTTCAGCGACAGGGGCAGGCAGAGGGGAGCCAGGCTGCAATCCTTGCAGTGCGCTTGTGGCAATGCGCGCACTTTGATGGTTTCGGCCATGAGTGTTCCTTCAGTGGGATGGCACACAAAAACCAAGGGTACCGCAGACGGCAAGTCGCGCGCCAGTTGGCGACCTGTCTGAATCGCTGGTTCCAGCGACGGGGATGAGGGTTTTCGGGGTGTGTGTCGGGGCTCGAATCCTTTCGAAAAGTGCTGGGGCAGGGCTGTTCCTACACCCTGGGATGGCGGACATATCCTGTATCAATGGGTGCGACAGTTGGTCCCGCACCGTCGGTCGTCCGCGCGGAACTCACGAGTCAGATGACCCGCGAGAAGCGTTGCAGGTTCTGCATCGGCAGGTAGCGGTCGAACAGCATGCACAGCGAGCGGACCAACAGCCGACCGGAAGCGCTGACGTCGATGCCGCGCGGGCCGAGGGTGATCAGGCCGTCGCGGGCGAAACGTTCGAGATCGTCCCAGATTTCCGCGAAGTAGCCGCGGAAGTCGATGTTGTAGAGGTCCTCGATGCCCTCGAAGTCCAACTGGAAATGGCAGATCAGTTGCTGGATCACGGCGCGGCGGATGAGGTCGTCCTTGTTGCAGTGCAATCCGCGGCGAGTGGCGAGTTGGCCCTGGTCGAGGGTGTTCTGGTAGTCGGCGATGTCATTGCTGTTCTGGCAGTAGAGATCGCCGATCTGGCTGATCGAGGAAACTCCCAGACCAACGAGGTCACAGTGACCGTGGGTGGTGTAGCCCTGGAAGTTGCGCTGCAGGGTGCCATCTTCCTGGGCCATCGCCAGTTCGTCGTCCGGCAGGGCGAAGTGGTCCATGCCGATATAGCGGTAGCCGGCCGCTTCGAGCTGCTCGGTGGTGCGCTGCAGCATTTCCAGCTTCTGCCCGGGGGAGGGCAGGTCTTCGGCCAGGATCCGGCGTTGTGGCGGGAAACGTTCGGGAAGGTGCGCGTAGTTGAACACGGACAGCCGGTTGGGTTGCAGGGCAATGACCTGCTCGACGGTGCGGGCGAAGGTGTCCGGGGTCTGTCTGGGCAGGCCGTAGATCAGGTCGATGTTGATCGAGCGGAATTGCAGTGTGCGCGCCGCATCGATGATGGCGCGGGTCTCGTCGAGGCTCTGCAGGCGGTTGATGGCCTGTTGCACCTCCAGGTTGAAGTCCTGCACGCCAATGCTGGCGCGGTTGAAGCCCAGCTCGCGGAGCAGGCCCATGGTCGACCAGTCGGCCTCGCGGGGGTCGATCTCGATGCCGTAGTCGCCGAAATCACCCTCGACGAAGTGGAAGTGGGTGCGCAGTTGCGCCATCAGTTCACGCAGCTGGCCGGGGCTCAGGAAGGTCGGGGTACCTCCGCCGAAATGCAGCTGCTCGACTTGCTGCTGGCGACCCAGGTGACGGCTGACGATCTCGATTTCATGGATGAGACGGGCGAGGTAGGGGGCGCTGCGGCCACGATCCTTGGTGATGACCTTGTTGCAGGCGCAGTAGTAGCAGATGTTCGCGCAGAACGGGACGTGCACGTAGAGCGAGAGCGGCCGTTGCGCTTTCTGGCTATCGCGCAGCGCGTGCAGCAGGTCGAAGGGTCCGACTCCTTCGTGGAACTGCACGGCTGTGGGATAGGAGGTGTAGCGCGGGCCGGACAGATCGTATCGGCGTATCAGATCTGCGTCCCAGCGAATATTGTCGAGCATGCCGATGTTCCCCGGTGGCGAGCTTTTCCTGCGCAGTCTAGGGAGAGTCGGGTAGAGGCCTGTTGACCTGTATCAAGCGGCTTTGTGGTGGGGAATAGCGGTGCTGGCGTGCATCTCGTGGCCCATGATCCAGGCCTGGTGCGGGCCGGGCAGGGTCCACAGGCCGAAGAGAATTACCAGGATGCCGCCGGCCATGCGCACGCTGCGCTTGCGCAGCAGGGTGGTGATGCGCTCGGCGGCGAGCCCTGTCGCCAGCAGCACCGGCCAGGTGCCGAGGCCGAAGGCGAGCATCAGCAGCGCACTGTCGATGGCCGAGCCCTGGCTGGTGGCCCAGAGCAGGGTGCTGTAGACCAGCCCGCAGGGCAGCCAGCCCCACAGCGCGCCGAGCAGCAGTGCGCGTGGCACCGTGGCAACTGGCAGCAGGCGGCTGGCGAAGGGCTGGATGTGCTTCCACAGGCCGCGGCCCAGGGCTTCGATACGAGTCAGGCCACTCCACCAGCCGGCCAGGTAGAGGCCCATGGCGATTAGCAGCAGGCCGGCGATCACCCGCAACGCTGCGGCGAATGGCGTGCGCGCCACGGCCCAGCCGGCCAGGCCGAGCAACAGGCCGGCGCAGGCGTAGCTGAGGATGCGTCCGAGGTTGTAGGCCAGCAGCAGACGCAGGCGACGTCCGCGTTGCTCCGGCGGGATGGCCATGGTCAGCGCGCCCATCAGGCCGCCACACATGCCCAGGCAGTGACCGCCGCCGAGCAGGCCAAGAATCAGCGCGGACGCCAGTAGCGGCGCCAGTTCAGGCATCGCGCTTGTCCTGCTTCTGGCTGCTGTGCGAGGCGTCGCCCTCGGCTTCGTCGATGCCGGCCTGGTGCTTGGGGTCTTCGTCGTCGAACAGGATGCTGTGGGCCGGCCCGTCCATGTCGTCGTACTGGCCGCTGTTCACTGCCCAGAAGAAGATCGCGATGCAGATGCCGACGATCACCACGGCAACCGGAATCATTATGTAGAGAGCGGGCATTTCAACTCCGTGGCAGCGCCTGCGCCGCTTGTGGGGCGGCTGGCAGGGCGGTTGTCGCTATCGGGGCGCCGGCGCCCTTGGGCAGCCGGGTCAGGCGCAGGGCGTTAAGTACCACGGTCAGCGAGCTGATCGACATGCCCACCGCAGCCCACACCGGCGTGATCCAGCCGAGGGCAGCAAAGGGCAACATCAGTCCATTGTACAGCCCCGCCCAGACCAGGTTCTCGATGATGACCCGACGGGTGCGGCGGGCGAGGCTGAAAGCCTGTACCACGCTGTCCAGACGGTTGGACAACAGCACGGCGTCGGCGCTGGTCTTGGCCAGGTCGGTGGCCGAGCCCATGGCGACACTGATGTCGGCAGCGGCCAGCACCGGCACGTCGTTCACGCCGTCGCCCAGCATCAGCACGCGGTGGCCTTGCTGGTGCAGCTGACGCAGGACTTCGAGCTTGTCATCCGGGCGCAAGCCGCCACGGCAATCGTCGATGCCCAGTTCGGCGGCGACCCGGCCGACCATCGGTGAGCTGTCGCCGGAGAGCAGCAGGGTTCGCCAGCCGCGGGCGCGGCAGGCGTCCAGCAGGTCGGCGGCGTCTTCGCGGATGCGATCGTCCAGCACCAGCCAGGCGAGGGCGCCGCTGTCATCGCCCAGCAGCAGCCACTGGCCGGGTTCCTGCGGATGCTGGGGCGCGTCGCTGCCGCTCAGGGCGCAGACGAAGGACGGCTCGCCGATGCGCAGGCGGCGTTCGCCGACCAGGCCTTCCAGGCCCAGGCCGGGGTGGCTCTCGACATTCTCGGCGGGCTGCGGTGCGCGGCCGAAAGCTCGGGCGATAGGGTGTTCGGAACGGTTCTCCAGCGCGGCAGCCAGTGCCAGGCAGGTGTCGCTGTCCAGCGCACCCAGCGGCCGGACTGCGCGCAGTGTCAGGCGGCCCTCGGTAAGCGTGCCGGTCTTGTCGAAGATCACCGTATCAATGTGGTTCAGGCCTTCGAGCACATGGCCGCGAGTTACCAGCAGGCCGAGCTTGTGCAGGCTCCCGGTGGCGGCGGTGAGCGCAGTGGGCGTGGCCAGCGACAAGGCGCAGGGGCAGGTCGCCACCAGCATCGCCAGGACGACCCAGAAGGCGCGGGAGGCATCGTGTTGCCACCAGAACAGGCCGACCACGGCGGCCAGCACCAGCAGGGCGATGAGGAACCATTGCGCGGCCTTGTCGGCGAGTTCCGCGAGGCGCGGTTTGTCCGACTGGGCGCGTTCGAGCAGACGGACGATGGCCGAGAGGCGGCTGTCGCCGCCCAGTGCCTTGACCTGTACGGTCAGCGGGCCTTCGACGTTGAGGGTGCCGCCGGTGACGCTGTCGCCGCTCTGGCGCGGCTGCGGCAAGTATTCGCCGGTGAGCAGGGATTCGTCGACGCTGGACTGGCCGTCGAGGATCAGGCCGTCGGCCGGGATTACTGCGCCGGGCTGCACCAGTACGCGGTCGCCCACGTTCAATTCGCTGAGCAGTACGCGGCTGCTCTGGCCGCTGTCGTCCAGGCGCAGGCAGGAGGCGGGCAACAGGTTGACCAGTTGCGCGGTGGCCGCGGCGGTCCGTTCGCGGGCGCGGCGTTCGAGGTAGCGGCCGGCGAGCAGGAACAGGGCGAACATGCCGACGGCGTCGAAGTACAGGTCGCCGTGGCCGGTGACGGCGGTCCAGATGCCGGCCAGGTAGGCGCCGCCGATGGCCAGGGATACCGAGACATCCATGGTCAGGTGGCGGGTGCGCAGGTCGCGCACGGCGCCACGGAAGAATGGCTGGCAGGAGTAGAAGACGATGGGCGTGGTGAGGAACATCGCCACCCAGCGCAGGATTTCGTGCAGTTCGGGACTCAGGTCGATGTTGAATTCCGGCCAGGTGGCCATGGTCGCCATCATTGCCTGGAACCACAGCAGGCCGGCGACGCCCAGCTGGCGCAGGGACTTGCGGTTCTCCTGGTGCAACTGTTCGGCGGCGCGGTCCGGCTGGAAGGGGTGCGCGGCGTAACCAATACGGCGCAGTTCGGCAAGCAGCTCGCTCAGCGGCAGCTCGCTGTCGGACCAGCGCACATGCAGACGGTGGTTGGACAGGTTGAGACCAGCCTCGGCAACGGCGGGCAGGCCCTTGAGGTGTTTCTCGATCAACCAGCCGCAGGCGGCGCAGCTGATGCCCTCCATGATCAGGGTGGTCTCGGCGAGATCGCCCTGATGCTGGACGAAGGGCTGCTGAACGTCGGGGCGGTCGAACAGCTTCAGCTCGTCGACGAGCTGTTCGGGCAGGGCGTCAGGGTTGGGGGCGGCTTCGGTGCGGTGGCGGTAATAGCCTTCCAGGCCGCCGGCAACGATAGCCTCGGCCACGGCCTGGCAACCCGGGCAGCAGAATTCGCGGGTTTCGCCGAGTACTGGCGCAGTGAAGCGGCTGCCGGGCGGGACCGGCAGCGCGCAGTGGTAACAGAGCAGCGCGGCGCTCATGGGCGCTCGGCTTCATCTCCGCTGAGGGGCTCGTCGCCGAGGTCGAAGGTAGCGCCGGGAGCGACCTTTTCTTCCTCGAACAGACGCCAGGTCTTGCCGTTCTCCTCGCCGAGCAGCTCGACGAAGCGGCGACCCTTCACGGCGGCATCCAGGCTGGCGGTGTAGCGGCCGGGCTCGGCGGGGCTGGCGCGCAGTTCCAGGTGCTTGTCCTGGGATTCCAGGGTGGGGGAGAGCAGGTTCAGGGTGAGCGTGGCCGGACGGCTGTCGCCCGTGAGGCGCAGGTCCACTTCGCCGGTCAGCTCGTCGAAGCTGATCTTGGCCTGCAGCTTGAGCTGCTGGGCGAGGTGCTCGCGGTCAAGGGAGCGGTTGATGCCCTTGCCGGCTTCGTAATAGTTGTCGCTGACCAGGGAGTCCTGGTTATTCACGGCGATGTTGACCATCGTCAGGCTGAGGAAGATCGAGGTGCCCAGCATGGCGATGATGATCCACGGCCAGAGGTGCTTGTACCAGGGTTCCACGGGTGTCTTCATGGCCGATTGCATGCTCTTTGATCTCTCGCTGGCAGCGCCTTGCGGGGCGCCGCCCGGTGAAGGGGCGGGCGAATTCTACGTCCTTGGATCGCTACTGGCACCCCATGCGCAACATGGGGTGCCAATTCGTTCAGCATTGGTTCAACGAACGCGCGGACCGATGAAGCGACTGGTGGATTCCTTGCTGATGGACGGGTCGTCCACCGACTGGATGGTGAAGCTGATCTCGTTGGTGGTGGAGGGCAGCTTCTCCGGGTCGATGGAGAGTTCCACCGGCATGCTGAAGATGTCCCCGGCCGCGACCGAGATTTCCTTCTTGCCTTCCAGGATCAGGCCATCCATGCCTTTGGCGCTGAGTACGTAGGTGTGGTCCTTCTGGTCCTTGTTCATGACCTTGAGGCTGTACACGTTCTCGATGCGGCCTTCGGCGTTCTCGCGGTAGAGCACGCGGTCCTTGCTGACGTCGAAGCCCACCAGCGGGCGCAGGAAGATGGCGGTGATCAGCAGGCCGATCATGATGCACAGGGCGATGGCGTAGCCGATCAGGCGCGGGCGCACCAGATGGGTTTTCTGCCCGGACAGGTTGTGCTCGGTGGTGTAGCTGATCAGGCCACGCGGGTAGTTCATCTTGTCCATGATGCTGTCGCAGGCGTCGATGCAGGCGGCGCAGCCGATGCACTCGATCTGCAGGCCGTCACGGATGTCGATGCCGGTCGGGCAGACCTGCACGCACATGGTGCAGTCGATGCAGTCGCCCAGACCCTGGGCCTTGTAGTCGGCGCCTTTCTTGCGCGGGCCGCGGCTCTCGCCGCGACGCGGATCGTAGGAAACGATCAGAGTGTCCTTGTCGAACATCACGCTCTGGAAGCGCGCGTACGGGCACATGTAGATGCACACCTGCTCGCGCAGCCAGCCGGCGTTGCCGTAGGTGGCGAGGGTGAAGAAGCCGACCCAGAAGTAGGCCCAGCCATCTGCCTCGCCGGTCACCAGTTCCATCAGCAGTTCGCGGATGGGGGCGAAGTAGCCGACGAAAGTCAGGCCGGTGACCAGGCCGATCAGCAGCCAGAGGCTGTGCTTGGCGATCTTGCGCAGCAGCTTGTTGCCGCTGAAGCTGGCCTTGTCGAGCTTCATGCGCTGGTTGCGGTCACCCTCGGTGACTTTCTCGCACCACATGAAGATCCAGGTCCACACGCTCTGCGGGCAGGTGTAGCCGCACCAGACGCGACCGGCGAACACGGTGATGAAGAACAGGCCGAACGCACTGATGATCAGCAGCCCGGAGAGAAGGATGAAGTCCTGCGGCCAGAAGGTCGCGCCGAAGATGTAGAACTTGCGCTCGGGCAGGTCCCAGAGAACCGCTTGGCGACCGTTCCAGGTCAGCCACACGGTGCCGAAATAGAGAAGGAAGAGGAGGGCGCCTCCGGCCATGCGGAGGTTGCGGAAGAACCCGGTAAAGGCTCGGGTGTAGATCTTTTCCCGGGAGGCATAAAGGTCGACGCTTTCACCCTTGCCCTTGGTAGGCGGAGTGACGTCCTGGACCGGAATCTGTTTGCTCATCAGTGCATTCCACGGCAGCGGGAGGGCGCCCTGTCGATACATGCCGAGAGGGTCAGAAATATGCTTGCACGCCTAACAATGATACGGCGTGGTGGGTGTTGCAACGGTGCGACAGTTGGTCGCGCAAGGAATTATGGACCCAGAAATAGAGCGGCGCCGGTATGGAAACCGGCGCCGCTGGGTGTCGCTATGGGGTGTAGGAAAGGGAGGCTTATTCGGCGCTCTTCTCACCTTCGCCGTGCGACAGGCTGTACACGTAGGCAGCGAGCAGGTGGACCTGGTCTTTGCCCAGACGCTCCAGCTGAGCCGGCATCTGGCCTTGGCGGCCGTAGCGGATGGTCTGCTGCAGTTGGGCGAAGCTCGAGCCGTAGATGAACGCGGCCGGGTGGGTCAGGTTCGGTGCGCCCATGGCCGCAGTGCCTTTGCCTTCAGCGCCGTGGCAAGCCACGCAGTTGGTGGCGAAGATCTTCTGGCCGTTGGCGACCTGCTCGTCAGTCACGCCTTCGGGCAGCTTGCGGCCGTCCAGCTTGGTGGTGACGAAGGCTGCTACATCATGAACGCCGGCATCGCCGATGACTTCGCCCCAGGCCGGCATGGCCGCGTGGCGACCGCCTTCGATGGTGGCGATGATGTCCTTCGGCTCGCCGCCCCAGCGCCAGTCGGCGTCGGTCAGGTTCGGGAAGCCGTGGGCGCCCTTGGCGTCGGAACCGTGGCAGACGGAGCAGTTGGAAGCGAACAGGCGGTTACCCATTTTCAGGGCCTGCTCGTCCTTGGCCACATCCTCGATCGGCATGGCGCCGAACTTGGCGTACAGCGGGCCGTACTTCTCATCGGCCTTGGCCATTTCCTTTTCCCACTGGTGCACACCGGTCCAGCCTTTTTCGCCGTTGGCGAATTCGGCCTTATCCTGATAGCCCGGCAGCAGGCCTTTCCAGTTACCCAGGCCCGGATACAGGGCCAGGTAGGCGAGGGCGAAGATGAAGGTGGCCACGAACAGCATGAACCACCACTTCGGCAGCGGGTTGTCGTACTCCTCGATGCCGTCGAAGGCATGGCCGACGGTCTCGTCGGTGGCTTCGTTGCGCTGACCGCGACGGGTGGCGAACAGCAGCCACGCCAGGGCGAAGATGGTGCCCAGGGTAAGTACGGTGACGTACAGACTCCAGAAGGTTGTCATTCTTTGTTGCTCCTAGAAGCTTGCTCTTGCTCGACGTGCTTTTTGGCGACCGGGTCATCCGCGAAGGGCAGCAGGGCGTCTTCGTCGAAGCGCTCCTTGCGTTTGCCACCGTAGGCCCAGAGCAGGACGCCGACGAAGGCGACCATCACTACTACAGTGCCGATACCGCGAATGGTCCCGATATCCATCACTGTCACCGTTTGCTCTTGATGATGGTGCCGAGGCCTTGCAGGTAGGCGACCACAGCGTCCATCTCGGTCTTGCCTTTGACGGCATCACGAGCACCGGCGATGTCTTCGTCGGTGTAGGGCACGCCCAGCGTACGCAGGGCTTCCATTTTCTTCGCGGTGTCCTTGCCGTCGAGCTTGTTCTCCACCAGCCAGGGGTAGGAGGGCATCTTCGATTCCGGCACCACGTTGCGCGGGTTGTAGAGATGCGCGCGGTGCCAATCGTCGGAGTAGCGGCCGCCGACGCGGGCCAGGTCCGGGCCGGTACGCTTGGAGCCCCACAGGAACGGGTGGTCCCAGACGCTTTCRCCGGCGACGGARTAGTGGCCGTAGCGCTCGGTCTCGGCGCGGAACGGRCGGAYCATCTGCGAGTGGCAGCCTACGCAGCCTTCGCGGATGTAGATGTCACGGCCTTCGAGCTCCAGCGCGGTGCGCGGCTTCATGCCTTCGACCGGCTTGTTGGTGACGTCCTGGAAGAACAGCGGAACGATCTGGGTCAGACCGCCGATGCTCACCGCAATGACCATGAAGAAGGCCAGAAGGCCGATGTTCTTCTCGACTACTTCGTGCTTCATCAGTGAGCTCCTACAGCGGGGATCTGGGCAGCGGCATCGGCGTCAGCCTGTTTGAAGCCACGCACAGTACGGAAGGTGTTGTAGGCCATCAGCAGCATGCCGGAAGCGAAGAATGCACCGCCCAGCGCACGGACGATGAAGCCCGGGTGGCTGGCCTGCAGGGCTTCCACGAAGGAGTAGGTGAGGGTGCCGTCGGCGTTGATCGCGCGCCACATCAGGCCCTGGGTGATGCCGTTGACCCACATGGAGGCGATGTACAGMACGGTRCCGATGGTRGCCAGCCAGAAGTGGGYGTTGATCAGGCCYACGCTGTGCATCTGCTCGCGGCCGAAGACCTTCGGAATCAGGTGGTACAGGGAGCCGATGGAGATCATCGCTACCCAGCCCAGAGCGCCGGCGTGTACGTGGCCGATGGTCCAGTCGGTGTAGTGSGASAGGGMGTTGACGGTCTTGATGGCCATCATCGGGCCTTCGAAGGTGGACATGCCGTAGAAGGCCAGGGAAACCACCAGGAAGCGCAGGATCGGGTCGGTGCGCAGCTTATGCCAGGCGCCGGAGAGGGTCATCATGCCGTTGATCATGCCGCCCCAGCTCGGAGCCAGCAGGATCAGGGACATCACCATGCCCAGMGACTGSGCCCAGTCMGGCAGMGCGGTGTAGTGCAGGTGGTGCGGGCCGGCCCAGATGTASASGGYGATCAGCGCCCAGAAGTGSACGATGGACAGGCGATAGGARTAGAYCGGRCGCTCGGCCTGCTTCGGAACGAAGTAGTACATCATSCCSAGGAAGCCGGYGGTCAGGAAGAAGCCCACGGCGTTGTGGCCGTACCACCACTGGATCATGGCGTCGGTGGCACCGGCGTAGACCGAGTAGGACTTGAACCAGGTGACCGGCAGTTCCGCGCTGTTGACGATGTGCAGCATGGCGGTGACGAGGATGAATGCGCCGTAGAACCAGTTGCCCACGTAGATGTGCTTGGTCTTGCGCTTCATCACGGTGCCGAAGAACACCAGTGCGTAGGTTACCCAGACGATGGCCAGCAGGATGTCGATCGGCCATTCCAGCTCGGCGTACTCCTTGGAGGAGGTGTAGCCCAGCGGCAGGGTGATGCCGGCCAGCACGATCACCGCTTGCCAACCCCAGAAGGTGAAGGCTGCGAGGCTGTCGGAGACCAGGCGGGTCTGACAGGTGCGCTGTACGACGTAGTAGGAAGTTGCGAAGAGAGCACAGCCGCCGAAGGCGAAGATCACCAGGTTGGTGTGCAGCGGACGCAGTCGGCCGAAGCTGGTCCAGGGCAGGTCCAGGTTCAACTGGGGCCAAACCAACTGTGAGGCGATGTAAACACCAACCCCCATTCCAAGTATCCCCCAGACCACCGTCATGATGGCGAACTGGCGGACGACCTTATAGTTATAAGCAGTCGGACTGATTGCTGTGCTCATTCTAAGGTTCCACGGTTTTTGGATTTTATGGACAAAAAAACGGCGGCAAGTATGGAGAAAGCAGGTGGCCATTGCAACGCGCCGGGCCTTGGCGCGAAGCCGGTTTGACGCCTGCTCCGGAGCGCTTTGCGCCGCTGTTTGCCGCTCGTTTCGGCTCGCTCGTACCAACCTGGGAAGTGGGTCAGGTTAGTCGTATAGCAGGTTTGCGAATGGAATTGAGCTTAGACGTGAACCGGAAGGGTGTGAAGAAAGGAGATAGAGAGGGTGCGACACTTCGTCGCGATATTGCGGAGGTAAGAAACTCGCGCCCGTTTTAGCAGGCGCGAGTTGGGGGCGGGGAGTTTACTTCGCCTGGCCGGAAATGTTGTAGATGTAACCGGCAAGAATGTGCACTTTGTCTTTGCCCAGGTACTGCTCCTGCGCCGGCATCTGGCCCTGGCGGCCGTGACGGATGGTCTGCTGCAGTTGCGCGTAGCTGGAACCGTAGATGAAGGCGCCCGGGTGAGTCAGGTCAGGCGCGCCCATCAGCGGATTGCCCTTGCCTTCCGGACCGTGGCAGGCAACGCAGGTGGTGGCGAACAGCTTGCCGCCGTTGTCGACGTTGTCCGCGGTCACGCCTTCGGGCAGCTTGCGGCCGTCCAGGTTGGCGGTGACGAAGGCCGCCACGTCCTGCACACCCTTGTCGCCCAGTACTTCACCCCAGGCCGGCATGGCGGCATGGCGGCCACCGAGGATGGTGGTCTGGATGTCCTGGGCGGTGCCGCCCCAGCGCCAGTCGCTGTCGGTCAGGTTCGGGAAGCCTGCTGCGCCCTTCGCATCGGAGCCGTGGCAGATGGAGCAGTAGGTGGCGAAGAGGCGCTCGCCCATTTTCATGGCTTGCGGGTCCTTGGCGACTTCTTCCACCGACATGGCCGCGTATTTGGCGAAGATCGGGCCGTATTTTTCCTTGGCCAGGGCTTCTTCACGCTCCCATTGCTTGTCTTGCGTCCAGCCGCCGTCGTAGCCCGGCAGAACGCCTTTCCAGTTGCCCAGGCCCGGGTAGAGCACCAGGTAGCCGGCGGCGAAGACGATGGTGCCGACGAACAGCAGGAACCACCACTTGGGCAGCGGGTTGTCGTACTCCTCGATGCCGTCGAAGGCGTGGCCCATGGTCTGGTCGGTGGTGTTCGAGGACTGCCCGCTACGGGTGGCGAATACCAGCCACAGCAGGGCGATCAGCGAGCCGACTGTTAAAACGGTGATGTACAGACTCCAGAAGGTAGTCATGCGTTGTTGCTCCTAGAAGCTTGCTCTTTCTCAGCGTGCTGCTTGGCTACCGGGTCATCCGCGAAAGGCAGCAGCGCGTCCTCGTCGAAGCGCTCCTTGCGTTTGCCGCCGTAAGCCCAGAGCAGTACGCCGACGAAGGCAACCATCACGATGACGGTGCCGAGGCCGCGAATGGTCCCGATATCCAAGGTTGTCACCGCTTGTTCTTGATGGAGGTGCCGAGGACCTGCAGGTACGCGACTACCGCGTCCATTTCGGTCTTCCCTTTGACGGCGTCGCTGGCGCCAGCGATGTCGTCGTCCGTGTAGGGCACGCCCATGACACGCATCACTTCCAGTTTCTTCGCCGTGTCCTTGCCGTCGAGCTTGTTCTCGACCAGCCAGGGGTAGGCCGGCATCTTCGACTCCGGGACGACGTTGCGCGGGTTGTACAGGTGCGCGCGGTGCCAGTCGTCGGAGTAGCGGCCGCCGACGCGGGCCAGGTCCGGGCCGGTACGCTTGGAG